>CAJORC010000376.1 GCA_905236615.1 uncultured Lachnospiraceae bacterium | reverse complement strand
TTCGCACATTTCATCGATATGCTCTTTCTCAAATACGAGCGGCGGAACAAGACGAAGGATATTGCTTCCTGCGGTTATTGCAAGAAGTCCTTCTTTCTGGGCCGCTTTAACGATATCGTTTGCAGGGATATCAAGTTCTATTCCGCGCATGAAACCTTCACCCCTGATATCCTTTATATGGCTGCTTTTAACTTTAAGCTCTTCAAGTCTTTCTGTAAGGTAAGGCGAAAGCTCCTTTACATGACCGGCAATGTCTTTTTCCTCGAACTGCCTGAGAACTTCTACTACAGCCGCGCAGGATAAAGGATTTCCGCCGTAGGTTGAGCCGTGATCTCCCGGAACCAGTGACTTTTCGGCAACACGCTCTGTCATAAGGAACGCGCCAACCGGCACTCCACAGCCCAGAGCTTTTGCAAGTGTCAGGATATCGGGCTTCACGCCGTATCTCTCAAAAGCAAACATGCTTCCGCTTCTGCCCATTCCGCACTGTATCTCATCGATTATCATAAGGATATCGTTCGCATCACAGAGCTCTCTCACACCTTTTACAAATTCTTCCGTCGCAGGATATATTCCGCCCTCTCCCTGAATTGTTTCGAAAATTACAGCACAGGTCTTTTTATTTACAAGTTTTTTAACGCTTTCTAAATTATTAAATTCAGCAAACTTTATATGGCCGATACCGGTTCCGAAAGCTTCACGATAATGGGCATTTCCGGTTACGGAGAGAGCTCCCATGGAACGACCGTGGAAAGAGTGCTCCATCGCTATTATCTCATAGTCATCGGCAGGCTCTTTTGTATATGCATATTTAAGTGCCGATTTTATCGCTCCTTCGATCGCCTCGGTTCCGCTGTTGGTAAAAAAGACCCTGTCCATACCGCTTATCTTATTAAGCTTTTCCGAAGCCTCAGCAGCCGGTATATTATAGTAGAGGTTCGATGTATGGATTATCTTATCGATCTGGGCTTTTAATGCGTCGTTGTATTCCTTATTGTTGTAGCCCAAAGCGAATACGGCTATTCCTGCCGCCGCATCAAGATATTTTTTCCCCTCGCTGTCATAAAGGTAAACACCGTCGCCCTTTTCCAATACAATAGGATAACGGTTATAGGTATGAAGCAGATTCCCGTCTGCTGTCTTCATATATTCTGCTGTACTGCTCATCTTTTACGCTTCTCCTTCTTTTACTATGGCTGTGCCGATACCTTTTTCCGTGAATATCTCAAGGAGGAGACAGTGGAGTATACGTCCGTCAAGTATGATAACACTGTTTACTCCGCCGTTTACGGCATCTATGCAGTTTCCGAGCTTAGGTATCATTCCTCCGCCGATAAATCCGCTGTTTAAGAGTTCCTCTGCTTCTTTTTCGCTGAGTCTTGATATGAAGCTGTTCTTATCATTGATATCTTTATATATTCCTCTTATATCAGTAAGGAATGCAAGCTTTTCTGCCTTAAGTGCCTTTGCCACCGCACAGGCTGCATCATCAGCATTTACATTATAGGTATCGAAATTGTCATCCATTCCCACAGGACAGACTATAGGCAGGAAGTCTTTTTCCAGAAGGTCCTCGATTATTGTCGGATCTAGACTCACCACTTCTCCGACATATCCGATATCTTTTCCGTCCGAGTATTTTTTCTTTACCTTTAAGAGTCCGCCGTCTTTTCCGGACACGCCTACTGCCTTTACACCGAGACTCTGAACCAGCTGGACAAGTCCTTTATTCACTTTATTAAGGACCATTTCAGCAACTTCCATTGTTTCCTCATCGGTCACGCGAAGTCCGTTTACGAAATTCGGCTCCATTCCGACTTTGCCTACCCAGCGGCTTATTTCTTTTCCGCCGCCGTGTACTATTACGGGCTTGAATCCTACAAGTTTTAAGAGTGTGACATCCTTTATCACGTTTTCTCTGAGAACATCCGATGTCATGGCCGAACCGCCGTATTTTACAACTATTATCTTTCTGTTGAATTTCTGTATATACGGCAGTGCCTCTATAAGCACACTTGCTTTTTCCTGCACTTCCTTCATCTGCTCTTCTGCTAATGCCTGTCCTTCCATAATGACTCCTCTCTTTGACCGGTATAAATAAAAATGTTATGAACGATAATCTGCGTTGATCTTTACATAATCATAGGTAAGATCGCAGCCCCACGCTGTTGCTTCGGCGCTGCCCATCTTCATGTCAGCCGTAACATGAACAGCCTTTTCGGATAATATCTTTGTGGCTTCTTCCTCGCTGTAGTCCGTCTGTACTCCGTCTTTGAAGATAAGCATCTTTCCGGCAGCGCTTTCAAACCAGAGTTCTATCTTATCGGGATCAAACTGTACCCCGGAATAACCTAATGCACATAATATCCTGCCCCAGTTTGCATCATGTCCGTAGATCGCAGCTTTTGTAAGTGACGAAGTGATAACCGACTTTGCAAGTATCTTAGCATTTTCCATGCTGTCGGCACCTACCACCTGAACTTCGAAAAGTGCTGTAGCACCTTCGCCGTCCGCTGCCATCATTTTTGCAAGAGTTGTATTCACATAATTCAGAGCTTCCCTGAATTTCTCACAGTCAGCATTTCTTTCACTGATCTTTTCATTTCCCGCCATTCCGTTGGCCATGACGAGAAGTGTGTCATTCGTTGAAGTATCACCGTCAACAGAAATCATATTGAAGGTATCTTTTACATTTTCCGAAACAAGTTCCTGCAGAAGTTTTTCGTCTATGTCCGCATCAGTGGTGACATATGCAAGCATGGTGCACATATTTGGATGTATCATTCCGGAGCCCTTTGCCATTCCGCCGACAGTGACAGTCTTTCCGCCAATCTCTGTCTTTACTGCAGCTTCCTTCGGATGAGTATCCGTTGTCATGATAGCCCTTGCCGCTTCGTTACCTGCAGCAAGATCATTCTTAAGCTTTCCGGAAAGTGACTTCACTCCCTCCTTGAGCTTATCCATCTTAAGCTGCATACCGATAACTCCGGTGGAACCCACAAGGACATCATCAGCACCTATATTCAGCAGTTCTGCCGCGCAGTCTGCAGTCTCACGGCAGTATTTAAGTCCCTGCTCACCCGTACAGGCATTGGCTATACCTGAATTGACCACGACTGCCTGAGCAGTTCCTTTTCCTTTAACAATATCCCTGTCCCAGATTACGGGTGCTGCCTTGACCACGTTTGTTGTAAACGTTCCCGCAACATTAAAAGGCTTTTCCGAATAGATCATGGCCATATCCATTCTGCCCTGATATTTAATTCCCGCTGCCGTTCCTGCCGCACTGAAACCTGTTGCCGCTGTAACACCGCCGTTTTCGATAATCTCCATATTCTGCCTCACTCATTAAATTTCTCTATATTTTCACTATTTAAAGTAAAATCATAATAGTTCAGGTCAAGTCTCTGTTTCCAGCCGATTCCCTTCCAGAAAGCATTTCCGACATCATTCTGGGTAAATGCGATAAGTGCGACCTTGTTGATCTTTTCCTTCTTTAATGCCTGCATGGCAAGCACCACCATCGCCTTGCCTATTCCTTTTTTTCTGTATTCTTCGGCTACACAGACATGATAAAATGTTGCCCTTCTGCCGTCATGTCCGCAAAGGATCGCTCCTACTATCTTTCCGTCTGCTTCCGCAACTATCGAAGTAGCAGGATTTCTCGAAAGAAATCTTCCCACACCTTCCAGGCTGTCATCGATGGAGCGCATTGAAAAACCTTTAATCGTCTTCCAGAGTGCATAAACTCCCTCATAATCTTCTATTGTCATTGTGCGGACACTGTAATTCATCTTCTTTTCTTCCTTCTTGGAAAGCCTTCTCCTGAGGCTTTCACTCTTTTTCATAAATCTCATCACGGTACCATCGGGATAATATTAAGTCCCATTGTCTCATCAAAACCAAACATTATATTCATATTCTGTACTGCCTGTCCTGCAGCACCCTTAACAAGATTATCAAGAGCACCCATCATTACGACTCTTCCGGTTCTCTTATCAACCTTCCAGCTTATATCCGTGAAATTGCTTCCCTCCACAAATCTTGTCTCAGTCGGGATACCATCCTTCATAAGCCTTATAAATCTTTCCGTTCCGTAATGCTTCACATAAGCTGCCTTTACCTGTGACTCGTTAACACCGGGCTTTAAGCTTGCAGTCTCTGTCACAAGGATTCCCCTGTTCATGGGAATAAGATGCGGTGTGAAGTTTACCATTATCGGACTTCCGAAAGCATAAGAAAGCTGTTCCTCTATCTCCGGAGTATGACGATGGCTCGTAACTCCGTAAGCCTTTACACTTTCATTCACCTCACAGAAAAGGTTCTGTACCTTCGCTCCCCTTCCTGCTCCAGAAACACCTGACAAAGCATTGATTATAAGAGTATTCGGATCTATAAGCTTTTCCTTTACAAGCGGATAAGCCGTAAGTATCGAACATGTTGTAAAACATCCCGGATTTGCAAGAAGTCTTGTATCCTTTATCTTATCCCTGTTAATCTCGCAGAGTCCGTATACAGCCTTTTCTATAAGTTCGGGCGAGGCATGCTTTATACCGTACCATTCCTCATAAACCGAAACATCCTTTATCCTGTAATCTGCCGAAAGGTCGATAAATTTTGCCTTCTGCAGAAGTTTCTCATTTAAGATTCCTCCAAGATATCCCTGAGGTGTAGCTGTGAATACCAGATCGACTTTATCCACAAGGTCTACGATGTTTTCTCCCAGACAGTCCATATCTATCAGTTCAAAAAGGTTTCTATATATATCTGTATATTTCTGTCCGGCGAAGCTTTTTGACACAAGCCATTCTATCTTTACATTCTTGTGTCCCAAAAGAAGTCTTACAAGCTCATTTCCTGCGTATCCTGTTGCTCCGATTATTCCAACTTTGATCATAAATACTTTCCTCCGATATATCTAAAGATATCTTAACTTTACACTTTTAAAGTGTGAAAGACAAGACATTCTTAAATTCAATCAATCCGCTTTTGCATAAATATACACCTATAAATGCATAAATGCAAGTTTTATACATAAATTTATCTATTTTGTATATTTTTATGGCTGATTGATGCATATTTTTTCACTTGCATAAAAGTTTTTACTGATGTATTCTAGTGTTATTAATTCCGATGAATTATCGCGGAAATAAAATTTAACTATCATATAGAAACGGAGAAAACACGCTATGGCAGAGAAAGAAAAGGTAATACTTGCATACTCAGGCGGACTTGATACTACTGCGATCATCCCCTGGCTTAAGGAAAACTACAATTATGATGTTATCTGTGTCTGTATAGACTGCGGACAGGAAGAAGAGCTCGACGGTCTTGAAGAAAGAGCAAAGTCCTGCGGCGCTTCAAAACTTTATATAGAAGATGTTTGTGACGAGTTTGCAGATGAGTATATCTTACCCTGCGTTCAGGCTCATGCTGTTTATGAAAACGAGTATCTCCTCGGAACCTCAATGGCACGTCCCCTTATCGCAAAGAAGCTCGTTGAGATCGCCCGCAAGGAAAATGCAGTAGCTATCTGCCACGGCGCAACAGGAAAGGGAAATGACCAGATCCGTTTTGAGCTCGGTATCAAGGCTCTTGCTCCCGACTTAAAGATCATCGCTGCATGGCGTGACCCCAAATGGACCATGGATTCCCGTGAGTCAGAGATCGCATACTGCCGCGAGCACGGCATTAATCTGCCTTTCTCAGCAGACAGTTCTTACAGCCGTGACCGTAACTTATGGCACATAAGCCACGAAGGTCTCGAACTTGAAGATCCTTCACTCATGCCTAATTACGACCACCTTCTCGTTCTCGGTGTTTCTCCCGAGAAAGCACCTGAAGAAGGCGAGATCGTCAGCATGACATTTGAAAAGGGTGTACCCGTTGCTGTTAACGGTCAGAAGATGAAGATCTCGGATATCATCCGTACATTGAATAAACTCGGCGGCAAGCACGGTGTCGGCATCATCGATATCGTTGAGAACCGTGTTGTCGGCATGAAGAGCCGCGGTGTTTACGAGACCCCCGGCGGAACAATCCTTTATGCTGCTCATCAGCAGTTAGAGGAACTTATCTTAGACAGGGAGTGCATGCGTGTAAAGAAGCACTTAAGTGACGAACTTGCACAGCTTGTTTACGAAGGCAAATGGTTTACTCCTCTCCGTGAGGCTCTCTGCGCATTCATCGAGTCAACACAGTCATGCGTCACCGGTGAAGTTAAGTTCAAGCTCTACAAGGGCAACATAATCAAAGCAGGCGAGACATCACCTTATTCTCTCTACAATGAGAGCCTTGCTTCTTTCAAAACAGGTGACCTTTACGATCATCACGATGCCCAGGGCTTCATCACGCTCTTTGGTCTCTCAACAAAAGTCCGCGCTATGAAGATGGCTGAAGCTGAAAGGAAATAAATCTATGACGCTCTATATCGCTGTTCTTGATGATGATCCTGCTGACAGAAAACAGGCCGAACGGCTTCTCGCAAGAGAAGCCGACCTGCGCACTCCTGCCGGAGATGTGCTCTATATCGACACCTACGGAAATGAAGAGTCGATACTCTCCATTGCGAGCCGTTATGACCTTTTTTTCGTGGATATAAGCCTTACGCAGAAAGACGGCATGATGGTCGCAGTACGCCTCAGGAACAGCGGTGTAAGAAGCAGTATAGTATTGTGTTCGGGAAAAATTGACTATCAGTCAAAATACGGACATGATGAAGATTTTATCTTCACAAAGAAACCACTCTGGCAGAAAGATTATGCCAGATTTATCGACATGGCACTTGAAGAAAAGAAAAAGCGTCCTGTCATGATAGAGTTGAGAAACGAAACAGATACCACACTCTGCCAGCCTTCTGACATAATCTATGCAAAAGAAAGCGGTGCCTACACAAATATTGCCATGGTCGGGCAGAGATCATTTCATATGCTCGGAAATATTACCTCTTTCATTTCCATTATCGCCGAGTACAGAAAATCATTTCTCCAGACATCAAAAGACACCGTCATAAACATGTCTCACGTTGCTGCCTCAAAGGGCACAAGTTTCAAAATGTCTGACGGTGCCATAATCCGTTATAGTATATTCTCAAAGAAAAAATTCCAGCAGGCATGGGCCGAATACGTCAAAAACAGTTTCAGAGCTTAATCTGTTTACCACTGCTGTCCGTAACAAAGCCATGTCCTTCAGCGTCGAGTTCTTCAGCATAAACAGCCTCAGGCTTAAGTTCTTTTCCGTCTTTTATAAGGATAACTTTGCCATCTCTGCCCTTTTCTGCATCGTCCTCACCCAGATTGGCAAGATGATCGCATATCTTGTTGAAGGGATTTTTCCACTTTCCGTTTGCATCCGGCAGATCGCCGTGAGCTATCGGCAGGTATTTACCACGTCCTCCGGGAAGCGATTCATAATCGCGGGGAATACATTCCAGATCATGAGATTTGCCCAGTTCATAAATTTCTTTAATCTGTTCAATATTCTCAGGAGTTTTTTTGCTTGAATTTTTCCATCCGTTGGCTTCCCATTTTCTGTAACGGGGTTCATCAGGAAAATTCTCAGCAAATCCGCTGTAAACATAAACGCTGTCAGTCATGAACCAGACCTTTGCGCCTGAAGGAACAGCTTTTAAGCCTTCTATCGCCCCCTGAAGCTCCATCTGGTTGTTCGTGGCGCCTATTGCCGAACCGTAGCCCTCTTCGATTATCTTATAATCCCTGTCCAGGACAACATAGCCGTAACCGCTCATTTTGCCGTCTTTATTCTGGTTTCCGCGGGCGCCCCCGTCCGAGTGGACCATGTAAAAGTCTTCTGAAAGATCAGGCTTAAATTCCTTATGTACTGTCTCTCCTGCCTTTTTATGACTGCCTGCCCGGTATTCCGTATCGGAAGAGCCGTATTTTGAAGCATATCCTGCATTCCGGGCAGCATAGGCTTTTTCAGCTTCTTCCATTGTCTCATATCCTCTGAATACCGGGCCGGAAAACCCGTCGACCTGAGCCTTGCACTCTGCCCATGTCTTATATATACCGGGTTTTCTGCCCTTAAATACAACGTATGCCTTCTTCATATCTTAATCAATTTTAAACCTGCTAAGTTCCTCTCCTATTGATACTGCGGATTCTGCAACCACATTTGCGCTGTCATCAACGCCCTTGCTCTCAGCTGCAACCCTCTGGGCGCTTGCTGCGAGATTCTCAACAGTTGCAGTAACCTCTTCCGAGCTTGCCGACTGCTCTTCGGATATTGCAGCTACTGAAGATGCAATACCATCCACGCTGCCCATCATCTTGATCATATTCTGCATCGTGGAGCTTGTTTCGCTCAGATCTTTGTATATCTTTTCAAATGTTTCACCTGCAGCAGTTACAGCCTTTGCACTTGAACTGATCGCATCGACATTTGTCTGCGACTGTTTTGAAAGAACGGATATCTGCGCGGTGATATCATTTATGATCTCTGCTATCTTTCCTGTAGACTCCGAACTGTCCTGTGCAAGCTTTGCTATCTCACCTGCAACGACCGCAAATCCCTTTCCGGCTTCGCCGGCTCTTGCAGCCTCTATAGACGCATTAAGTGACAAAAGATTCGTCTGCATTGCAATAGAGTCGATCATCTCTATTATTCCGTTGATCTTCTGTGCCGAATCACCTACACCCATTACCGCCTTGTTCATTTCATCCATGGAATCACAGATACTATCCATTTCATTCTGAACAGATGCCATATCTTTCTGGCCTGCATTGGCCTGATCAACAAGCCTCAGCATTGTCTCATTTGCATCATTTCCCTTGTCAGTAAGCTCATTTACAGCTCCGGCCAGCTCTGTGGCATTACCCGCAAGCTCTCCTACAGCATTTGTCATACCCTCCATGGCTTCCTGTATCTGCTGCATGGAATTAGACTGTTCACTGGTCTGCTCGGTCATGCTCTCAGCCGCATCCTTACTGTGCTCGGCTTCCTTTTTCAGCTCATCTGCGGTACTCTGTATCTCACGAAGGGCACTGCGCATTTTCTCCGTATATACCCTTAGTTCATCCCGGATAAGTCCGATCTCATCACCCTTACCCGGCTTAAGCTCTGCAGTAAAATCACCTGTAGCTATCTGTTCTATCTTCTTTGCCAGTGCTTTAACCGGATTAGCCACATAATGCCTTATGGTAAAGAGAATGATCAAAGCTATGAGCACAACCATGACAACCATAAGAATAACTGAGATCAGCTGGAAATGTGTAAGCTCTTTCATCGTATCCGCAACCTTTACCGCGGAAATAAGTGTCCAGCTTGTTCCCGGAACGGCTGCACCATAGATATAAATATTTCCTTCGGTAGCAGTCTTTATCAATCCGACTTCGCCCGGATTCTTCCAGTATTCAATGGCTCCCTCAACAAGGGGACTGCTCACTTCCGAAAAAGCTTTTCCTTCCTCATCCTCACTGAGGTAGGATATAACATATCCGTGGTCAAAGTCAAGAAGTATAGCTTTTCCCATACCCAGCGGACTTATAGCCGCAACTTCATCATGCAGGTTCATAAGATAGGCATCAATACATAAAGCACCCTTCATCCCGTTCTTTAATGTATATTTCTTTACTAACGAGATACCAAGATTCTTTGTTGTCGAGTCAATATAAGGCTCTGTATTTGACCAGCCTTCCTTTTCCCACGCCTGCTTGTACCACGGGCGCTGGGTTGGTTTCCAGCTCTCATCCAGTCTCTGATGATTGGAGAGCACATAAGAATCATCTTCAAAGCTTATCGTGATGAGGAAATTCTTTTCACTCTCAGCAAATACTGTT
>CAJORC010000375.1 GCA_905236615.1 uncultured Lachnospiraceae bacterium | reverse complement strand
TTCATGAGGGGAGTATAAATATTTATAAAGGGGTTATCATAAAAAGAATTATTGAAGGGTTAACTCTTTTTACGTCGATTATAATATCATGCCCTATATATTTACGCAACTGTTTTTTTGTTCAATATTTTACATGAAAAGTCGATTTTTTTACGTCAGTTAGCACAAATCCTTATCTAAAGCCGCTTTTTTACACCTGACTTACCGGATAAACTTCCGGAATCAGTTCCAGATATCCCTCCATAAGAGCCTTAAATTCTTCAAAAGTAAATTTTGCACGGAACTCCTCAAGTTTTTCTATCTTGTGATTTTTATGAGGATTCTTTCTGTCTTTTGCAAAAAAGCGCTTTTCATTCCAGAAGCCCATATCTGTAAATCTTGTAATGTCATTAAAAGCAATGGTTTTTGCTTCTGTATCAACATCCGGATGAGTATGGATGACTGCATGACGCATTCTTAAAAGAAGCGTTTTTGCATTAACTTCCTCATTAGTATTCATTACCCTGAAATATCCGTCGTAAAAACCGCGTGCAAAGTAACTGTCAACGATGTCACCGCTTTCCTTGTCTGCGTGCTTTTTCATAATTTCTTCTGCAGCCGAACCCTCTTTAAAAGCCATACTATCCGGGAGAAGATCGAAAATTGCTCCCTTAGGATACATTGTAATTCCGGTCAAAGCGTTTATAAGCGCCGAAAAGTCGTCCGGTGCAGCATTCTCAAGCATTTTTTTCGTTTTTTCAGCGTAAAGCGCCATCATCTCTTTGTCATTCATAAAATTAAGATAACCTCCAATAACTACTATTTATTCAGTCTTTCAGCCGAAGCAGCAATATCAGTACAAGCACAACAAAAAGCGGGCCCAGGATATAAAAAAGTGACTCTATCGCCTTAAAAATAAGAATAAGTATAAGAACTATAACAGCGATTATCGAAAAGAGCAGCAGAAAAAGCTTCCAGCCACTAAAAATATGGATATTCCTCCCGCTCTTTCTGCCTTCAGAACTTCCGTAATTTTGTCCCTGCGCTCCGCCGTTATTAAAATCCGTCTCTCTGTATGCAGTTCTACCTGCCGGAGACGAAGTCTCTATTATAGTCTTTGCAATAAGCCGCGGTTCCCCCAGACTTTTCATGACTTCAAGCTCGGTCCTTCCTTTCCTCATTTCCGAAGAAATATAGTCCTCATAGAAAGCCATATTCTCATTAAAAACCTCAGGTGAAACCTCGCCCGACAATGCCCTTTTAAGAGCATATAAAAATTCATCCTTTGTAAGTATCTCTTCCTGCATATATTACTCCGTCTAAACGACTACGTGATATCATATTATATCACTTTTGAGGTACCTTTTTAAGCTTTTTCACAATAAAGACACCAAGCAGAAGCAGAAATGCGACTATCCCAGCTATTATATACGGCAGATAATGGTACCTGCTTCGTACGATATAGAAAGTTCCATCTCCGTTCATGGCAAATACCATATATCTTCCGTCCCATTCCGTCTTCACCGGAACTATCTTTCCGTTTTCTTCCAGAGCTGCACTGTACCAGTCCTTATAATCATCCGCAAGAACCCTGACGGTGTAGTCTTTTTCATCAGGAGTATGCTCGCTCTTTATCCGGAAAATATACTTATCCACGCACTCATAAGGATTTTCAGCATTTTCCTTAGCCGCATCATACTTCTCATAGGCAATGCTGCTGTCCTTTAAGAAATTGCCCGAAACAAGCAGTACAGGAAACGGTTCTTCTGAAGCGATCGTGGTGACCATCTTTTCGAAATTCACACGGATAACTATATTCTGCCTTATATTCTCCAGATCGGAATCATCAAGAAAAGCAACCTCGTTGCCCTCAGTAATAACCTTGGGAAGTTCTTCATAGCTGATACTTCCGCCATAAGGCTTCTCTATGACATCAAGAACCTGATCTCCTGCTATGAAGGTAACCCTTACTTTTCCAAAATCTCCAGGTGTTCCTTCCATATTAAACAGTCTGTCATAGCTTATCTCACTGGCTTCATTGCTCATAG
>CAJORC010000374.1 GCA_905236615.1 uncultured Lachnospiraceae bacterium | reverse complement strand
TTTCTGACAAAATGACGTCGGATGTCCGTTTTTGCAACGCCGTTGCTCAAATCTTACGATTTGGCATCCGGCGGCAAAAAAGGCTCCGTTTCTGTTAATTAAAAAATCGGTAAAAAATCACCGTTTCAAATAATACCACAAATCAATTAAGAAATGAATAACCAATCTTTTCTTGTGTAAGCATGGGTAAAGGAGTATTATTTAAACACAGGAAAAGATGGAGATAAAGATGAGAGAAATTAAGAACCGCCACACAATGGCGATATTACTGGTAATAGGAGAAGCTTTAGGATTTGCATTAATGGCTTTTTTCGTAAGGATATCGGGTGATATCCCTACAATGCAGAAGGCATTTTTCAGAAATGCGGTAGCTGCAGTTATAGCAACTCTGACACTTTTAAGGTCTGAGCAGAAATTCAAGGTAAAGAAGGGCGTTTATAAAGAACTCTTTTTAAGATGTTTCTTCGGAACTGCCGGACTTATAATGAATTTCTGGGCAATAGATCATCTGGTGATCGCAGATGCCAATATTTTAAATAAAATGTCACCTTTTTTCGCCATAATAATGTCGATCTTTATTTTGAAAGAGATACCGAACCGTTTTGAGTGTTTTATGGTTGCGCTGGCTTTTATCGGTGTACTCTTTATTGTTCAGCCGACAGCGGGACTTGCGAGTTTTCCCGCACTGGTAGGGCTGATGAGCGGTTTCTGTGCGGGAACGGCATATACTTTTGTCAGAAAACTGGGAATGATGGGAGAACGTGGATCGGTCATAGTTTTCTTTTTCTCAATATTTTCAGTTATAGTTACGACACCGAATCTGCTGCTGGATTTCCATCCAATGACAGTAAGGCAATGGCTATGTCTCATTGCAGCAGGAACAGCGGCAGCATCGGCACAGTTCTGTATAACAAAGGCTTACAGTCTTGCTCCTGCGAAGGAGATATCCGTTTTTGACTATACACAGGTTATATTTGCAGCTCTGCTTGGAATTGCCTTCCTTGGTGAACTGCCAAATATTTACAGTATTATCGGATATGTGATAATTATCGGAGCTTCGGTAATAAAATGGTATCATGGTAATCATGTTGCGGATAAGAGGATCGCTGCATAATGAAGAAAAAGAATTATTCAACGATAGCGAATATCATAATCATTCTTTTGATCGTTGTTACTTTTGCGGGAATACAGTTTAATGAATTTTCGTTTTATAAAGACTCAGCCCGGGAGCAGGCAAAAAATGATGTTATCCTGACATCTGTCGATATAAAATCTCAGATAACCAATATTTCCACTGAGCAGAGAGTTGCGTCACAGATGATGGCTAATGACGTTTTTTTGAGGCGCTGGTGTAACAATGAGACAACGGATGCATATTCAGAACATGCCCAGCAGCTATACGATTATTTAAATGCATATAAGAAAAAGTATAATTATGACATTGTTTTTTTCGTATCTAATAAAACCTACAACTATTATTATGACAGAGGATTGAATAAGGTAATATCAAGAAGTAATGATTTTGATGTATGGTACTTTAATTTTCTTAAATTAAATCAGGAATATGATATCCAGATAGATCACGATGAGGTTAATAATTACAGTGTGACTTTATTTGTAAACTGCATTGTAAAGGATTTTAATGGAAAAACTGTCGGAGTAGTCGGAGTAGGAAAGAAAATCGATAACTTTGAATCATCTGTTAGGAAGATCATAGATTTATTTGATGTTGATGTAAGCATTGTAAATATTGGAAATGCTCATAATTCATTTACGGGAAGCTCCGGTTTCTACAAAACATCTAAAGATGCAGCTGATGAAATGGGACTGACTGAATCAGAAGTATTATCGGATGTTGGCAGTGAAGGTTTTGTATGGGTTGATGGAAATAAAATAACAGCCGTACAAAAGAATGGAGACTTAAATTGGAATATTTTTGTTCAGAAAGATACGTCTGATACGATACAGTCCATGCTTGAACAGACTTATACGAGAAACGTATTCCTGACCATCATTATTGTACTTTATATACTGGCAAGCTTTATGTTTCTGCATAAATTAAAGGGAATCGATCTGATAGCGGAAAACACGGATGAGTTTACCGGATTATATAATAACAAGCTATTTAAAGACAGGTACTATAAGAGGAGTAAAAGGCAGAAAAAGGGTATAAAACGATCCATGTTCATCCTTGATGTGGATAATTTCAAGACTTTTAATGATACCTACGGACATCTGTACGGAAATACTGTATTAAAGATAATGGCAGATGAGCTTAAAGATAATATCGGAAATAACGGCGAAGTCTGCAGATGGGGTGGGGACGAGTTTGTCGGTGAGATATTCGGAACGGAAAAAGATGCTCTGAGGATATTGGAGGGTATTCTTGAAAAGCTTAAGGACAAGGATACTAAAATGACAATAACCTTTAGCTGCGGCATTGCAGCCGTAAGCTCAAAACAATCTCTGGAAGAGAACCTGAAAAAAGCTGATAAAGCGCTCTACAGGTCAAAGGAAAAGGGTAAAAACTGCTGTACTTTATATACAGATTTATAATGTATTTAAAATTCTCTCTTGACAGAATACATAAAATTGTAATAGAATAGCATAAAATTCACGACAGCAAAGGCGCTGTAAATGAACGTGTATTGCGTTTGTTTACAGCGCCTTTTTTGTTGTTTAAATCTAATTTGCATAGGAGGAAATTTAGTATGTGTTCCATTATGGCTGTGCCGACTAAGGGTATCTCAGAAAAAGAACTGAGAACAGCCCTCGACAAGACGATATCCAGAGGTCCCGATATGGAGAGGATAGTCAATGCCGGCAATTATAATTTGTGCTTTCAGAGACTATCTATCATGGGTTTGACAGAGAAAGGCATGCAGCCATTTAATTTGAATAATAATTACGCTATATGCAACGGAGAATTGTATGGTTTCAGGAAAGAAAAAGAAAGCCTGATAAAAGAAGGATACAGTTTCGAAAGTGAATCTGATTGTGAGATCATTCTTCCGATGTATGAAAAATACGGGCTTGATATGTTTGAAAAGCTTGATGCCGAATTTGCCCTTGTAATATATGATGCGAAGAAGGATTCAATAATCGCGGCAAGAGATCCGATAGGAATCAGACCTCTCTTTTATGGATATACAGCTGAAAAAGAGATAATTTTTGCATCGGAAGCCAAAAACCTTGTAGGTATTACAGATGAGATAAAAGCATTTCCTCCGGGACATTATTATTCTGATGGAAAGTTTGTTTGCTACAGGGATCTTGCTAAAAGACAGGAATACTTAAAAGACGATCTTGAGACAGTATGCAAAAATATTAAAGAAAAGCTTATCAAAGGTGTTGAAAAGAGACTTGATTCAGATGCACCTCTGGGATTTCTCCTTTCCGGAGGTCTTGACAGTTCACTGGTATGCGCCATATCACAGAAGCTTCTCGATAAGCCGATAAGAACCTTCGCGATAGGAATGAACGAAGATGCGATAGACCTTAAATATGCGAAAGAAGCCGCAGATTATATCGGTGCAGACCACATGGAAGTCATCATCGATAAGGATACGGTCATAAACTCACTTGAAGAAGTAATCGCAGAACTCGGAACTTACGACATCACAACGATCCGAGCAAGCATGGGAATGTATCTCTGCTGTAAAGCTATCAGAGAAAAGACCGATGTAAGGGTACTTCTTACCGGAGAAATCTCGGATGAGATATTCGGATATAAATATACTGATTTTGCACCGGATGCTGAGAGCTTCCAGACAGAAGCAGAGAAGCGTTTGAGAGAGCTTTATATGTACGATGTGTTGAGAGCTGACAGATGTATCTCAACACACTCCATGGAAGCAAGAGTTCCTTTCGGTGATCTGGATTTTGTATCGTATGTAATGAGCATAGATCCCGAAATGAAGATGAACAGATATAACAAAGGAAAATACCTTTTAAGACATGCTTTTGAGGGAGACGATTATCTGCCGCACGATCTGCTTTTCAGAGAAAAAGCTGCATTTTCAGATGCTGTCGGACATTCGATGGTTGATTATATAAAAGAATACGCGAATGACTTCTACAGCGATGATGAATATGAAGAAAAGATCAAGAAATACGATTTCGCAAAGCCTTTTACAAAGGAATCTCTTTTATACAGAGAGCTTTTTGAAAAATATTTCCCCGGACAGGCAAAAATGGTTGCAGATTTCTGGATGCCTAATAAATCGTGGGAAGGTTGTGACGTAAACGACCCGTCAGCAAGAGTATTATCCAACTATGGTGAAAGTGGTAAATAAAAAATAAGGAGCGTGGAAAAATGACTACAAAAGTACCTGAGATTTTCGGAAGCAAAGTATTTAACGATGAAGTTATGAGAAAAAAGCTGCCCAAGGATATTTACAGGGCACTCATGAAGACCATTGACGAAGGTCTTCATTTACAGCTTGATCTTGCAAATGTCGTTGCGGAAGCAATGAAAGACTGGGCAACAGAAAACGGTGCAACTCACTTTACACACTGGTTCCAGCCGATGACAGGCGTGACAGCCGAGAAGCACGACAGCTTCATTTCTCCTGAAGCAGGCGGAAGAGTCATCATGGAATTTTCCGGTAAAGAGCTCGTAAAGGGTGAGCCGGATGCATCTTCATTCCCGTCTGGAGGATTAAGAGCAACCTTCGAGGCAAGAGGATATACGGCATGGGATCCGACTTCTTATGCATTTATCAAAGATGACTGCCTCTGCATTCCTACTGCATTCTGTTCATACAGCGGAGAAGCTCTTGATAAAAAGACACCTCTTCTTCGTTCAATGCAGGCTCTGGATAAGGCAGCAATCAGAGTCCTTAAATTCTTCGGAAACGAGGATGTATCAAGAGTTATTACAACTGTAGGACCTGAGCAGGAGTACTTCCTAATTGATATGGAGGTTTACAAAAAGAGACCTGACCTTATCTATACAGGACGTACACTTTTCGGATCAAGACCGCCGAAGGGACAGGAGCTTGATGACCATTATTTCGGAAAGATCAAGCCCCGCGTAAAGGAATTCATGGCTGATCTTGATGAAGAGCTCTGGAAGCTTGGCATTTATGCAAAAACCGAGCATAACGAAGTTGCACCTGCACAGCATGAGCTTGCACCTGTTTTCTCAACAACGAACATAGCAACTGACCACAACCAGCTGACAATGGAGCTTATGAAGACAGTAGCACAGCGTCACGGCATGGCATGTCTTCTTCATGAGAAGCCTTTCGCAGGAGTAAACGGTTCCGGTAAGCACAACAACTGGTCAATCTCAACAGATACAGGAATGAACCTTCTTGAGCCCGGTGATACACCTTCAAGAAATGCACAGTTCCTCCTATTCCTTACAGCAGTTATCAAGGCAGTTGACGAATATCAGGGACTTCTCAGAATGTCAGTTGCTACTGCAGGAAATGACCACAGACTCGGAGCTAACGAGGCACCGCCGGCAATTATGTCAGTATTCCTTGGTGAAGAGCTTGAAGCAGTTCTTAAGTCTATCGAAGAGGGAACTGATTATCATGATAAACAGAAGAAGCTTATGTCTATCGGTGCTGTGGTTCTTCCTCATATCCCGAAGGATACTACAGACAGAAACCGTACTTCACCTTTTGCATTCACGGGAAACAAATTCGAGTTCAGAAGCCTTGGATCAAATGATTCTATCGCGGGCTGCAACATCGTACTCAACACAATAGTTGCAGAAGCTCTTAACGAGTTTGCTGACAAGCTTGAAAAGGCTGACAATTTCGATGAAGCACTTTCAGAGCTTATCAAGAGCGAGATCATTGCGCATAAGAGAATTCTCTTTAACGGAAACGGTTACGGAGAGGAATGGGTAGAGGAAGCAGCAAAGAGAGGTCTTCTTAACCTTAAATCCACACCGGAAGCCCTGAAGCAGTTTACAGAGCCCAAGAACATGGAAGTATTTATCAAGAACGGTGTTTATACCGAATCAGAGATACTTGCCCGTAAGGAGATCCTTTTCGAGAACTATTACAAGACCATCAACATCGAAGCCCAGACTCTGGCTATGATGGCAAGAAGAAATATTCTTGGCGCAGTTCTTAAATTTGAAAAGCAGCTTGCAGATACTATCAATGCAAAGAAGGCAGCTTCTTCTGCAGCTGTTACATCTGTCGAGGAGAAGCATCTTGCTAAGATCGCAGGTCTTCTTGAAGAAATGCAGACAAGACTTGAAACTCTTGAAAGCGATATGGATAAAGAAAGCACAATGTCTGATGTTGAAGAGCTCGCAGTATATCATCGTGAGACTATCGAGAGCGCAATGCACAGCTTAAGAGAAGTCATTGATGAGCTCGAAAGACTCGTTCCGCTTGATATCTGGCCTTATCCTACATACGGACAGATGCTTTACTCAGTTAGGTAACAGAGATAAAAAATATAGGTATATAAAGCATTAAGCATAGGAGAAAAAAGAAATGCCGACAGATAATTTTGACTTTGAACATGACGCCTGTGGCATCGGCGCTGTTGTAAACGTAAAGGGAAGAAAAAGCCATGATACTGTGTCAAATGCACTTTCAATCGTGGAAAACCTTGAGCACAGAGCCGGAAAAGATGCTTCAGGCAAAACGGGAGACGGAGTAGGAATACTCCTTCAGATCTCACATAAATTCTTTAAGAAAGAAACAGAAAAGATTGGTATAAAACTTAAAGGTGAACGTGATTATGGTATTGGAATGTTCTTTTTCCCTCAGAAGGAAAGGGACAGGAACCGTGCCAAGAAAATGTTCGAAATAATCACAGCAAAAGAAGGATTAAAATTCCTTGGCTGGAGAGAGGTTCCCATCAAGAAAGAAATCCTCGGTACAACTGCTGCTGAGTGTATGCCTTATATTCTGCAGGGATTTATAGAAAGACCTGAAACTATCAGTAAAGGAATAGATTTCGACCGCCGCCTGTATGTAGTCAGAAGAATCTTCGAGCAGACAAGCGAGGGAAGCACTTATGTTGCTTCCCTTTCTTCCAGAACGATCGTATATAAGGGTATGTTTCTGGTAGGTCAGCTCAGGATTTTCTTTGCAGACCTCTGCGACAACGATTTCGAATCTGCAATTGCCCTTGTGCACAGCAGATTCTCAACAAATACAACACCGAGCTGGGAGAGAGCTCATCCGAACAGACTTATTGTTCACAATGGTGAGATCAATACGATCAAGGGAAATGCCGATAAGATGATGGCGAGAGAAGAAGTTCTCAGTTCGCCGCTTCTTGAGGCTGATATGGCTAAAATACTGCCTGTTGTAAGCGTAACAGGATCGGACAGTGCAATGTTCGATAATTCACTTGAGTTCCTCATGATGAATGGAATGCCGCTGCCGCTTGCCCTTATGATAACAATCCCGGAACCATGGACTAACAATAAGGACATGGATGAGAGACGCAGGGATTTCTACCAGTATTATGCAACAATGATGGAGCCGTGGGACGGTCCTGCATCAATTCTTTTCTCAGACGGTGATATTATGGGTGCCGTTCTTGACAGAAACGGACTCAGACCTTCACGTTATTATGTTACAAAAGATGACTGCCTGATACTTTCGTCAGAAGTCGGAGTACTTGATATTCCGGAAGAAAAGATCCTGCATAAGGACAGGCTTCGTCCCGGTAAAATGCTCCTTGTAGATACAATAAACGGAAAAATACTTGATGATGAAGAGATCAAGGAGAAATATATAGGCCGCAATCCTTTCGGACAGTGGCTTGATAAGCAGCTTGTCGAGCTTAGAAAACTTAAGATACCGAATAAAAAGATCAGCGAAAACAGCCGTGAAATGAGACTTAAGCTTGAAAAGGCGTTCGGTTATTCTTATGAAGACATTAAAGAGAGCATCCTTCCTATGGCTATGTCCGGCAGCGAAGGTATTGGAGCAATGGGCGTGGATGTTCCGCTGCCTGTTCTTTCAAAAGATAAATATCATCCGCTCTTTGACTATTTCAAGCAGAGATTTGCCCAGGTTACAAATCCTCCTATCGACTCGATAAGAGAAGAAGTTGTTACAGCAACGACTGTGTTCCTCGGATCTGCCGGAAATATACTTGAAGAAAAAGAAGAGAACTGTCACCTCCTGAGGATCAACAACCCGATTCTGACAAATACCGATCTCTTAAAGATCAGAAATATGAAGGTTGAAGGTTTCAGAGTTGAGACTGTTCCTATCACATATTATAAAAATACTTCACTTGAAAAGGCGCTTGAGCATCTCTTTGTCGAGGTGGACAGGGCATATAAGGATGGTGCAAATATTATAATCCTCTCTGACAGAGGCATTGATGAGAATCATGTTGCAATCCCTTCACTCATGGCTGTTTCTGCGCTTCAGCAGTATCTTGTAAAGACAAAGAAGAGAACCCAGCTTTCAATAATCCTTGAAAGCGGAGAGCCGAGGACAGTACATCATTTTGCAACCCTTTTAGGTTTTGGTGCTTCTGCAATCTGTCCTTATCTTGTTCAGGAGAGCATCAGGGATCTTATCGATGACGGTCTTCTTGAAAAAGATTATTATGCGGCAGTAAATGATTATAATCACGCTGTAATAACAGGCATCGTAAAGATTGCTTCAAAGATGGGTATTTCGACGATACAGTCTTATCAGGGTGCAAAAATATTTGAAGCTGTGGGATTAAGCGAAGACCTTGTAAAGAAATATTTCGAGGGAACCGTAAGCCGTATCGGCGGTATCGAACTCAAGGAAATCGAGTCAGTTATCGAGAAGCTTCATGATAAGGCATTTGATCCGCTGGGACTTGACAGTGATGAATCCCTTGATTCAATGGGCAATCACAAGATGCGTTCTACAGGAGAGGAGCATCTTTACAATCCCGAGACGATACATCTTCTCCAGTTTGCTACGAGAAGCGGAGATTATAAGCTTTTCAAGGAATTCAGTGAGAAGGTTACGAAAGAGGACAGACCTTATGCCCTCAGAGGACTTCTGGAGTTCAAATACCCTAAGACTGCAATTTCCATTGATGATGTAGAGCCTGTTGATTCGATAGTACGCCGCTTCAAGACCGGTGCCATGTCATATGGTTCAATCTCTAAAGAAGCACACGAAACCCTTGCTGTTGCAATGAATTCCATCAAGGCAAAGAGCAATACCGGTGAAGGCGGAGAAGATGATGACCGACTTGATGATAAGGAAAGATGTTCTGCGATCAAACAGGTTGCTTCAGGACGATTTGGCGTAACCTCCAAATATCTTGTATCTGCCCGTGAGATCCAGATCAAAATGGCACAGGGAGCTAAGCCCGGAGAAGGCGGACATCTTCCCGGAAAGAAAGTTTATCCATGGATAGCAAAGACCAGAATGTCAACGCCCGGAGTATCTCTTATTTCACCGCCTCCGCACCACGATATTTATTCGATCGAGGATCTTGCAGAACTTATATATGATCTGAAGAATGCAAATAAGGATGCAAGGATCAGCGTAAAGCTCGTATCGGAGTCAGGCGTTGGAACGATCGCATCAGGTGTTGCGAAAGCAGGTGCACAGGTTATCCTTATCTCCGGATATGACGGAGGTACTGGTGCTGCACCGATAACTTCGATCCATAATGCAGGTATGCCATGGGAGATAGGTCTTGCAGAGACACATCAGACACTTATAAAGAATGGTCTCAGAAACAGAGTGATCATCGAGACTGACGGAAAACTTCTTACAGGCCGTGATGTTGCGATCGCTGCAATGCTCGGTGCAGAGGAATTCGGTTTCGCAACAGGCCCTCTTGTTTCGCTCGGTTGTGTAATGATGAGAGTCTGCAATAAGGATACCTGTCCTGTAGGTATCGCTACACAGAACCCTGAACTCAGAAAGCGCTTCCGCGGCAAGGCTGAATATGTTGTAAACTTCATGCGCTTTGTTGCTGAAGAACTCAGGGAATATATGGCAAAGCTTGGAATCAGAACTGTAGATGAGCTTGTCGGCAGAACTGATCTTTTGGAGATGCGTCATAATACAAATGATGAGATTATTGGAAAAGTTGATCTTACACCGGTTCTTGAGTCTGAAAAGACCGTGATCAATTATGAGAAGAAAGACCTTTATGACTTTAAGCTTTCCGAAACTCTGGATTCTAAGGTACTTTATGCAAAATTAGATGCTTCTCTGAAGAAGGGAAAGAAGGCTGAGATCGACTGTAATGTAAAGAACACGGACAGAGCCTTCGGAACACTTTTCGGAAGTGAGATCACAAAGACCGGAGAAGCTTTTGAGGAAAACTCCTATACCGTAAACT
>CAJORC010000373.1 GCA_905236615.1 uncultured Lachnospiraceae bacterium | reverse complement strand
TTTATCGTCTTCCCCGTCTTTTTCTTCCCTGACCTCATCAATATCAACAGCAAGTCCCTTGCCGTTACGTTCGATCATCTCTTCCTGCTCAAGGTGCAGAACCTTCTTCTTCGCAACCTTTTCCATGGACTTGGCATGATCAAGCGCAAGCTGAACTTCCGTTTCATCATAATCTTCATTACTCTTAAGTCTCTCCAGCCGCCTTACTTCACGTTTAGCGCACTGAACAGCACTCTTTGCGGTTGTTGACTTTTTACTGCGGATTATCTGGGATGAGATTTTCTTGAAATTATACTGAAGCTTCTTTTTTTCGTTAGATGTTTTTTTGGCCTTGTTTCTTTCAGCACGAAGCTGGTCAGCATAACTAATACTCTGACCTACAATACTATTACTGCTGTTCTGGGTTCTTTGCTCATGCTCAAGTCTGCGCATGGACATCCCCTGCTTCTGCTGAATATCGTTCTTCTTACGAGCAACGCCAAACAACGAAGAATACTGATTCTTTTCCCGAATAGAACTAATAGCCATACGCATCCTCCTTGATGTAATAAACCCGAAAATCCGTTTCCGTTTTTTACGGCTACTATCTCGTATTCTATATCGTACAAAATACTATAAAACTTTATAGCATTTACAAAAAAATCAGCATGAAATTTTCCGATTGTTAAAGATCAGCATACAGCTCTGGATTATTATAAAAAATGAAAGCAGGACTGCAGTGGTGATCTTTACCCACCAAGATGACAATGAACCGTTAAAAGATATAAAACTTTCAGCAGTTCCCCTTATCATACAGCCCAGGAGCGAACCAAAAACATTTCCGACTCCACCGCTAAGAAGTGTGCCTCCTATAACAGTTCCGGCTATCGCATCCATTTCCAGTCCCTTTGCCTGATCTGAAAAGCATGACATTGTATTCATGCAGAAAAGTATTCCCCCGACAGAAACAAGGAATCCATCCAGCGTATAAGTAAGAAGCTTTATACGTCTTACATTCAGTCCCATGAACATAGCCGCATTTTCATTTCCGCCTATTGCATAAACAGCTCTTCCGAATTTCGTGTATCTAAGCATCAGAAACATTAAAACAACAACTGCAAAAGCCACTATAACCGACGGATAGATAAAGGGATAGATCATCTTCCCGTGTTTATTCAAAGTTCCCAGCAAAGGGAGCGATATCCTGAGCTGCGAAATGTTTACAAAACTCTCGTTAGTTATTGAAATTACTTCCGAAGAAATAACCGCAGCCATCCCCCTGCAGAAAAACATACCCGCAAGAGTCACCGCAAAAGGCTGTATTTTCAGATAAGCGATCATAAATCCCTGGGTCAGGCCATAAATAATACCTAAAATAACTACTGCCAGCATTGAACTCCATGCACTCCAGCCCCGGTTCATCATGAGATCACCCAGTATCATGCAGTCCATTGCAACAAGAGCCCCGACCGAAATATCTATTCCTCCGATTATCATTACCATTGTCATAGATGCAGAAATAACGATCAGTCCTGCATTATTTATAAAGAGATTTAAGAAGACCTGCGGCTTTGCAAAGCCCTGTCTTCCGAATATAAGCATACCGGCACCGTACATTATGAAGAAAAGCAGTATCGTTATACTTATAAGACTCTTATTTATATCAAAAGTTTTTAATTCCTTAAAGCTCAAACCCCTGCTGCCTCCTTAAAAACTGTCTTAAATACCGTCTTAAAATACTTTTTCCCATGCTTATTTAATAATCTTTTCACCACGGGTGACTGCAGAGAGATCGAAGCGGCGATCACCAGAGCCTTACACACTGGCATATGCGCTGATGGCATTCCAAAAGCATAGAGCGACGTCGTAAGTGCCTGTATCGTATATGCACCTATGACAGAACCGGCGATGGAAAACTTTCCGCCGCTGAGCTGATTGCCTCCGAGAATCACTGCCAATATCGCGTCAACCTCGACATTTAAGCCAATATTGTTTGCATCACAGGAATATATCCTTGATGAGTAGATCGCACCCGCAAGTCCTGCAAGCATGGCACATACTATATATGCAATAAATTTAATGGTTCCGGGATTAAGACCTGCAAGTTTTGCAGCTTCCGAATTAATTCCTACTGTCTTTGCATATAACCCGAAACTGGTGAATTTTAGGAAAAGTCCTGTAATTATCATTACAGCGATCGAAATATAGATTGGTGTCGGCAGCGGATTATTCCCGAAATTCGTTCCAAGTATTCTGTATGCATTTACCCTGACATACGTTATCTGCCCTCCGCAGATAAGCTGGGCGATACCCCTGCCTGCCGTATAAAGAATAAGCGTTGCCACCATTGGCTGGATTTTCAGACGTGCAACAAGAAAGCCGTTCCATATACCGCATAACAATGCGCTAAAAAGACCGGCTCCAATCGCTAAAAGAATCGGGGCATGAAGCTCATTAACTGCAGCTTCACCTCCCGACAGAATATTCGTAATAACCGCCGCACTGAGAGCGGCAACAGCGCCGACAGAAATGTCCACTCCGCCGGATACTGAAACAGCCAGAGTCATGCCGACAGAAATAATGGCAAGCTCTGAACCTCTGTTTATAATGTCAATAATAAAACCATAATAAGCACCGTTAGTCAGTGAAATATCAAAGAAATCCGGTGTCTTTACAAGGTTTATCAGGAGAACCGTAAGAAGACAGAATACGGGCAGTATAAGTTCCCTATTTAAACTTAAACTGAACGATAATTTCTTCATCTCCCAAAACCTTTCCCATTCTTTATCAGTAAGGTCTCTCGTCCAGTATCTCCTGTGTAAGGATAGTAACAGGATATGTCTTGCCGTCTACTGTCACACTCTTTACAAGCTCATTCGCTGAATACTGATCTTCATCAATATAAGTATGCTTTTCGAGAGTCCCGCCTTCTTCAAGGGTTTTAACCATCGAAGCCAGCCTCTCACCGTAAAGAGGATTGCACTCGGTATTGACAAGTATCGTCCCGTTGAGCGTCTCTGTAAGGCCCGCTCTTGTAGTATCGAAAGAAAGAAGGATTATCTCGCCTTTTTCAATATTATTTCCGACTTTCTTTCCCGCAGATTCTATCGCGTCTCTTACGCCAAATGCTTCATTGTCATTTTCGCAGTAAACTACATTCACGTTGTCATGACGTTTAAGTATCGACTCCATGACCTCCTGCCCCTTGGCCTGCGTAAATTCACCTGTTTCCTGCGCAAGAACATTCCAGCCGTATTTTTTAGCTGCATCATCAAAAGCCTTTGAGCGCCCGATCGTGGCCGAAGCCCCAATGGTTCCCTGAATATCAACAATATTTACTTCGCCTTTATAAGACATTTTATCGAGATAAGCCTTCAGATAGGCACACGCTTTTTTTCCTTCGAGCTCAAAATCCGAACCGATAGCAGCAGTGTAGAGCGACTCATCCGCGTCAACAGCCCTGTCAACAAGAATAACCGGTATTCCTGCATCAGAAGCTTCTTTAAGCGACTGATCCCATCCTGACTCAGTGATAGGATCAATGATGATATAGTCCACATCCTGACTTATAAAATCACGAACCGCCTTGATCTGATTCTCCTGCTTCTGCTGCGCATCACTGAAAATGAGGTTAAAACCGTTTTCTTCCGAAAAAGCCTCCATGACTGAATTGGTACATGATGTTCTCCAGTCAGACTCAGCTCCTACCTGTGAAAAACCTACAGTTATAAGTGAGTCATCAGATACGCCCTCTCCTGTTTCGGCAGGTGCGCCGCATGCTGAAAGCAGTATGATTGCCAGCAGTCCCCACAAACCAGCCGCCAATGCTCTAGTCTTCATTAATACCCCTCCATTGAATTCAATTGCGGAAATGACAGAGGCATTAAAACACTTTATCTCAATAAAGACATTTTAAGCCCTATATGTATTTCATTCCATGCAATAATTTACTGATAAAGTTGAATTGCTTTTTAACATACAAGTTTTTCCTTGTATTATATTACGGCAAAAAGTTGATTTTTTTACGACATCTGTTTCGGTATATAGATTTCGACCTTAGTTCCGATGCCGTATTCACTTGTTACATTGATACGCGATTTCTCACCATAGTTCAGTTTCAGGCGTTTCGACACATTTGCTATTCCGAATCCCGAATTATCCTCGGACGGCTTGATCCTACCGTCAATCAGTCCTCTTATCCTGTCAAGGTCTTCCGCCATCATACCCATTCCATTGTCTTCCACCACAAGTCTTATGCTGTCCATCACCTCAGAAGCCTCGATCTTTATTTTTCCGCCGCTTCTTTTATTCTTTATTCCGTGATAAAGCGCATTTTCAACTATAGGCTGAAGAGTCATCTTTATGATCTTATATACATAAAGGTGTTCCGGCACATGTATATCGTAAACAAGTATATCGCTGTAACGGAAAGACTGTATCTGAAGATAGGCATCTACATGTGCGATTTCTGTTGAGAGTGAAACAAAATCATTTCCTCCGGAAAGTGTCGTCCTCATAAACTGTGAAAGAGAAGTAACAATTCCCGCGACATCATCTTTTCTGCCATCTTCCGAAAGCCAGACTATATTATCCAGAGTATTATAAAGAAAATGCGGATTTATCTGGTTCTGAAGAAGTTTCATCTCAAGCTTTCTGGAATTTTCCTGCTCGTAGCGTATGTTCTCTACAAGTTCGGAAATCTTGCCTGTCATTGTATTAAAGCTCTCACCTAAGAGTACTATCTCGTTATTTCCGGAAGCGCCGCTAACATCCGTATTTACATGAATATCAAAATTACCGACTCCGACCTTTTCCGTAGCTTCCACCAGCTGGCTGACCGGCTTTGTTATACTGCTGGAGATCAGATATGACTGGAGCAGGGTAAATGCAATGATGATCAGAAGTACGATCATGGAACCCACGATTGTCATATTTTTCCGGCTGTTAAGAAGCCGTCTCGTCTGCTCCATATTTATGGATTCAAAATAAATATATCTGGTGATATCATCCTGTACGAGATCGGTTATGACATAGATATTGTTGTCAAGACTCTCCATATCTTCGTCATAATGACCGCCCTCGTCTATAGATGCATTTAAGTTGTCTACATTTAACTGAAGTGTATCAAGAACTTTACCCAGAGATATGAGCTGTTCCTTCGATTTACGGCTGAGAGAGGTTCTTTCAAGTTCCTTAAAGCTTTCCCGGGCCTCCTTTATGAGCATATCCGGTCCGACTATCCCCAGCGTTTCTTCGACCTTGTTCTTTGTCAAAGAACGTGCAGCCATCTGATACATTACGGAATTCATCTGCTGCTTAAATTCTATATTGTAATTATTGGCCATCGTGATGTTTTCAGCGATCCTGTCATATGCGGTGCAGAGTCCGTGAAGTTCAAATACAAGGAACATCGTTATGATGAACATAGGGGCAAGGCATGCGGCACACATTATAGTGAGCCTCTTTTTTATGGAATAATTCCTTAAATTAAACATTTACTTTCCTCTTGCTCTGTATTCTCTTGTCGTCATTCCCTGAGTCTTCTTAAACATATAGCTGAAATAATGCGGGTCTTTGTATCCGACCTTGTACGCGATCTCCGAGCTTCTCATATTTGTCGTCATCAGAAGTTCCCTTGCGCGCTCCATTCTCTTACCGATAAGGTATTCAATGAAGGTTACGCCGACTTCCGATGAAAAAATGGTAGAAAAATGATTAGGGCTTATATTTGCAATCGATGCAACCGTATTAAGCGAGATATCATCCTTGTCAAAGTTTTCATCAATATATGCCATAACTTTTTTCAGTATAACGCTGTATTTCTTTACCGAATTGCTGTCCCGGAGTGCTATTGCTCCTTCAAGACCGCGCTCCAGATAAGCCTCGGCATCTTTATAATTACCAATGCTCTTTATTGCCGAATTGATATCTGCAAATTCCTCGGAAACATCAGACGCATTATATCCAAGATCCTGCACAAAGCTTATGGTTGCAAAATAAAGATCCATCGTAATGTAATTTAAGAAAAGCATCGAATTTATATTTTTTTCTCCGAATGAAGAAAAAACCTCGTGGATAAAATGATGCACTTCATCTGCAGAACCGCTTCTTAAAAACTTCTCATAAACAACCTTGCTCTTTTCGTTAGAAGCAACCATTGAAACATCTACATCTATATTCGAATCAGTTGTATTCATGATCTTGCTTGCATAGACTACCTGATTCGACTCTCTGAAATATCTG
>CAJORC010000372.1 GCA_905236615.1 uncultured Lachnospiraceae bacterium | reverse complement strand
GCAACAAGGAAAAGTATTGCTGCTATTGTAGGCATGGGGATAAGTGCTGCATAAGGCATAAGTATAACGAGTACCAATACAAGGACTATTGCATGAACCATTCCTGCAACAGGTGTTTTACCGCCGTTTTTAATATTTGCGGCAGTTCTTGCGATTGCTCCGGTTGCGGGGATTCCGCCAAAAAGTGCAGAACCGATATTTCCGACACCCTGTGCGACAAGTTCCATATTTGAACGGTGTCTTGAACCGATCATTCCGTCTGCAACAACGCAGGAAAGCAGTGATTCAATTGCCGCAAGTATTGCAATTGTAAAAGCATTTGGAAGTACATTTCCGACAGCGCTGATAGAAAGCTCAGGCATAGTAAATGAAGGAAGTTTATTACTTATGGTATAAAGGTCTCCGATAGTATTAACATTCATTCCGAGAAATTTTACCATAAGGATACCGATTATAACGGCAATGAGTGATCCCGGGATCTTGTCGTTAATATATGGCCATATAATAAGAACTGCGAGTGATACAGCTCCAACGATCAATGCCTGTAGATTTAAGGTACCGATATTTTTAATGAAAGCAGACATTTTTTCCATTGTTTCAATGGTAACGGTTCCGGCGGGATAAGTTAAGCCGAAAAAGTCCTTAAGCTGACCGATAAGGATAGTGACAGCAATTCCGGCAGTAAAACCTGTTGTAATTGTATAAGGGATAAATTTGATGAGGCTTCCGAGACGGAGAAGTCCCATTACGATAAGAATTAATCCTGCGATAACCGTTGCAAGAGCCAGTCCCGACATGCCGTTTTTGGCAACTATTCCGGCAACTATTGTGGCGAATGCTGCGGTAGGTCCTGCAATCTGTACTTTGCTTCCGCCTAAGAATGAGATGAGAAATCCTGCGATAATAGCGGTATAGATACCTTCTTCAGGACCAACGCCCGAAGCAAGAGCAAGCGCGATTGAAAGCGGAAGTGCTATAACGGCAACAATAATACCGGAGATCAGATCCTTGAAAAACTGCTCCTTATTGTAACCTTTTAAGCTGGAAAATAACATTGGTTTTAATTGTTCGTTATCCATGATTAATAAAACTCCTTGAAAAATGATATCTTTCTGTTTCTGAACACAAGAAAACATTATATAACTTCATATACTGTTTTTTCAAGATAGTTTTTTAATTACTTATCCAGCCATCCTTCCTCTATATTTTTATCCAGTCCCTTCTCAGCTCCTTCATTAATCTGTTGAATATGTAAGAACTTGTTTCCAGATCAAAATGAAGTCCGTCAACAGTCTTGAAACCATTGTCTGTAACCGGAGAATAGAGATCGATATAATGACATTTATTCATGGATTTTTCGATTTTTTCGTTAAATATATTTATATCTGAATTAATATCATCGTAAGAACTGTCAACGGGAAGTACGGATACAAAATAAGTTTCGACTCCTTTTTTGCTGTATTTATCCGCAGTCTCCTCAAGGATTTCAGCATAATCAGCGGCATCGCTGTTTTCTCCGTCGGAGAATTCCATTCCCAGAAGATCATTAACGCCTAAAAGAATGACGAGTTTCTTGCAATTCCCGATCTTTTCTCTTGCGACCGGCTCAGCATATTCTTTATACCAGTCAAGTTTTACGCCTCCTTCAGCTATCCAGCCGATATTATCATCAACTCCGCCGTCAGTCGCTATACATAAACCCATTGTTCGTGAATCACCTATAAATAAAGCACTCATGTGATCGGGAATCTTTATGATCATATTTTCTCTTGAATATAATTTTTTTCTGCGGGCAATCTCTGCCCCTGTTAAAAGAACTACTGCAAGTCCTATTGTCAAGCCAGTATTTATAATTCTCTTAAAATATCTCATTCCATTATTATAGAACTCCGGCAGATTTAAGTAAATAGCCTGAAAGAAGCAGGGCAGCGTGAAAATTCACAAAAGATATTCTGACTTGTATTTAAAATAGTTTAAACAGTTAAAAAAATATACAAATATTTGATAATTATTCTAAAAAATATAGTTATATTGACAGTAACCGTAACTTTTAGTATCATGGAGATTGGAGTTTGTTATTTTTGTAACGCTACAAAAGGAGGATGGTTTTATGAGATTGAAAAGTATTATTTCCGTTGGTATCGTCTGTGCAGTGATGATGTCGCTGATGACAGCCTGCGGCGGTTCCGGAAGTTCGGCAGGAGGAAGTTACAAAGCCGGCAAGTATACTGGTTCTGCTGATGGAAAAAACGGAGCGGTCACTGTTGAGGTTGAACTTACAGAAGATTCTATAAAATCTGTAACGGTAACGGATCATCAGGAGACCGAGGGAATTGCAGATCCTGCGATCGAGCAGATCCCGAAGGCAATCGTTGAGAAGCAGTCTGCTGATGTTGATGCGGTAAGCGGTGCAACGGTTACATCTGATGCTATAAAAGAAGCGGTAAAAGCTGCTATAGCAAGCAGTAAATAATTAATAAATGCTGAGGAGGGAAGGTTTATGAAGTTAAAGAAGATTCTTTCCGTAGGAATCACCTGCACAATGATGATGTCATTGATCGCAGGCTGTGGAGCAACCGGAGGAAGCGGCTCAAGCGGAGCAGCTACCGAAAGTGCAACAGAAAGCGCAACAACAGCAGCAACGACTGCAGCAGGCGGAAGCTATACACCCGGTAAATATACCGGTTCTGCTGAAGGAAAAAACGGTACGGTTACTGTTGAGGTTGAGCTTACAGAAGACTCTATCAAATCCGTTACTGTTACTGAGCATCAGGAGACTGAGGGAATATCAGATCCCGCAATTGAAGAAATTCCGAAGGCAATTGTTGCTGCACAGTCATTTAATGTAGATGCAATCAGCGGTGCAACTATCACATCTGATGCGATAAAGGAAGCCGTAAAAGCAGCCATCGAGTCAAGCGGAGCAGATACTTCAGCAGCAAGCGCAGGCGGCGAGTCAGCACCGGTTGAGAATAAGGACGTTACATTTACAGCAGGAACTTATACAGGTAAAGCAAACGGTTATAACGGTCCGGTAGAACTTGATGTTACTTTTACAGACTCAGCTATCGACAAGATAGAAGTAAAAACAAGCAAAGAGACAGCACATATCGGTGATATTGCTTATGACCTTATGTTTGCTGATGCAAAAGAAGCAACAGGTTCAGGCGTGGATGCCATTTCAGGAGCAACATTCACCTCTGCAGCTGTAAGAGCAGCTCTTAATGACGCAGCTGAGCAGGCAGGATGTTCAGACCTTGATGCTTTCAAGAAGAATACAGTTAAGCATGAAGCAGGCGAAAAGGTTACAGGCGAATATGACGTAATCGTTGTCGGAGCAGGCGGTGCCGGAATGGCAGCAGCAGCCCAGGCAGCACAGAACGGTGATAAGGTTCTTGTAATCGAGGAAAACGCTGAGATCGGTGGTAATACACTTGCATCCGGCGGACAGTACCAGAGCGTAATGCCTTATCTTGTATGGGATGAGAAGGATCCCGATGCTACAAAGGGCAAATACGAAAGAACAGGCGAAGAATATGACAAGGTTACAAACCAGGCAAAAGGAAATCTTGATATATTAAGAACAATTTCCGAGTGGTCAGAAGATGAATTCAATGAGAAGTATTTCGATGACCATGAATATGTTGCAGGTGATATCGAAGACCTTTCAAAAGCCGGTGTTCACAAAGATTATCTTCCTATCCTGAAGACTCTTAAGTCTCAGATTAAGCCTTATCTTGAGTGGGCTGACAAGAAGATCAAAGCCGGTGCAAATGAGGAAGACCTTACACTGTTCTCAACACTTGAGCTTCATGAGTTCCAGACCTACTACGGCGGACTTCGTCAGAGTTCAGACGGAAAACAGTGGATTTATGGTGATGTAGATCTTGTTAAGCAGGTTGTTGAAGACGGTCAGGGACTTAAAGAGTGGCTGGAAGATCAGGGCGCACTCTTTGATGAGTCAAAGCAGCTTACACTTATCGGAGCTCTCTGGTACAGAGAAAACATGCAGCTCGGTGCTGATTTGGACGGCGACGGCAAGGTAGATGACGGTACATCAGGAAACTGGGGTGCTTACTTCGTACCTGTTAAGAAGACCGTTGAAGATAAGGGCGGCGAGATCATGCTCAGAACAACCGCTAAAGAGCTTATAAGCGACGGAAGCCGCGTAACAGGCGTTAAGGCTGTTAAATATGACGGCACGGAAGTTGAAGTTACAGCAAAGAAGGGTGTTGTAATTGCAACCGGTGGTTATGCAAACAACATCGATATGGTTCAGCAGACAAACCTTTACTGGGAGCCCAGCTACATCAACGATAAGACTGAGTCTACCAACAGAGGAAGCCTTATGGGCGACGGTATAAAGATGGGTGAAGCTGTTGACGCAGCTGTTACAGGCGAAGGCTGGACACAGATGATGCCTATTTCTTGGGTTGACAACGGAGACCTTGCATTTGGTTCAGGTGCACCATGCATATACATCAATCCTAAGACTGGTAAGCGTTTCGTAAACGAGACCTCTGAAAGAGACGTTCTTTCACTTGGCGAGTTCAGAAACGGTGCTGAAGTTAACGGAACTCAGGGTGTATTCCTTGAAATCTCAAATGCAGAGTCAGCAATCTGGCCTTATGCTTATGCAACAAGAGATGCAGACGGAAACGTAGTATTCAACAATGATGATGTTGAGATGCGTCAGTATGTAAGAACTGTTGACAAGCTCGATGACCTCTTCAAAGAGCTTGGATGGGTTGAGACAGATGCAGCAACAGTTAAGGCTGAGATCGAAGAGTATGACAAGGCATTCCTTGATGATACAATGAGCAAGCTTGCTGTACCGAAGACAGGTGCTTCAACACTTATCGGAACAGCTGAGAAAGACAGCAAGGGCAAGTATGATGCTTCTACTTACAAGCTTGATGATGTACCGCTTCGAATCCGTGTAATGGCTCCTTCAACTCACCATACAATGGGTGGTCTGAAGATCGATACCGAAAGACACGTTCTTAAAGAGGACGGTTCTGTTATAACAGGACTTTATGCAGCAGGCGAGGTTACAGGCGGTATCCACGGCGGTAACAGACTTGGCGGAAATGCTATCGTAGAAATCTATGTAAGCGGACGTACAGCTGCTAACTCGATCGATGCAGACAACAAATAATTAAGATTTTTAGGGAAAGTCTTCATTCTAAAGAATGGAGGCTTTCTTTTTTTGGTGGAACATAGGAACCGTCCACTTGTTCCGCTTTATATAGACAATATTCCCGGAATTATGATAAACTTGAACGGTGTGTCATTTGTTTATTAAACGGAGTTATTTATGGAAATAGATTTTGCCCCGATGGAGGGCGTTACGGATTACATATTCAGAAAAACGTTCAATGAGTATTTCAAAGGTGTTTCACGCTTTTATACGCCTTTTCTCACACCTGCTCCCAAAAGAGTCATTGCCCCAAAGGAATTAAGAGAAGTTAAGCAGGAGAATAATCCCGGAATGGAGCTGATTCCTCAGTTGCTTACAAATAATGCTGAGGATTTTAGCGCGGCAGCAGAGAAGCTTCATGAAATGGGATTTGAGACCATCAACCTGAATCTTGGCTGTCCGTCGGGGACAGTCACGGCAAAGGGGAAAGGTTCGGGATTCCTGAAATATCCGGATGAACTTGAAAGCTTTCTTGATGAGATATTCAGAAAAGCAGACTATAAGATCTCTGTAAAGACACGTATAGGTGTTGCTTACGAAGAGGAATGGGAAAGAATAGCTGATATATATAAAAAATTTCCGATATCGGAGCTTATTATCCATCCGAGACTGATGAAGGAACAGTACCGGGGAAATGTACATCTTTCGGCATTTGACAGGGCGTATGAGATTTTTAGCTCAAAGCTTATCTATAACGGTGATATAAAAACTATCGAAGATATCGAAAGGATAAAAGAAAGATATCCTGAAATAACTAAGATCATGATCGGAAGAGGACTTATCGCTGATCCTTATCTTGCTGAAAAGGCAGAAGGAAAAGCAAAGGCTGATCATGGAAAAATAAAGAAATTCGGCAGGGAATTGTTCAATAACTATTTGGAAGAATTTGGAAGTGAACATGCTGCCGTGAACAGAATGAAGGGAATATGGTTTTATCTTCTGCAGAGTTTTGGGGAAAATCCGAAGAATGCAAAACTTATAAAAAAGGCGACTAATGCCGCACAGCTTGAAAGTGCGGTCATGCAGATACATTAAACAGAAGGACTTGATCATTATGAATATTATTTTACACGAACCAAGAATACCGTTTAATACGGGAAATATCGGAAGAACCTGCGTTGACTCGGGAAGTTCACTGCATCTGATAGAACCTTTCGGCTTTATCCTTAGTGATAAGAATATAAAAAGAGCGGGAATGGACTACTGGGACAGGCTGGATGTTACAAGATATATGAATTATGAAGATTTCTGCGCAAAACATCCCGGTGCTACAATATGGTATGCAACGACAAAAGCCCGTCAGTCATACAGTGATGTTGCTTTCGGACCTGATGATTTCATAATGTTCGGCAGGGAAGATGCGGGAATCCCGGAAGAGATACTTGTCAATAATGAAGAACACTGTATCCGTATCCCAATGCTTCCGAATGAAAGATCATTAAATCTCTGTAATTCGGTTGCGGTCGTGCTCTATGAAGCACTTCGTCAGAATGGTTTTCCGGGACTTGAGTCGAAGGGAGAATTACATTCGCTTAAATGGAAAGAAGAAAGTGAAAAAGCTGAAACTGCAGATCTTATAAAAAATACTGAAATAATCCTTGCGTCAGCTTCTCCAAGGAGAACGGAGCTTTTGAAATCGATCGGGATCAGGCACAGGATAGTAGCTTCTGAAGCTGATGAATCGTCCGATGAGAAAGATCCTAAGAAGCTTGTGGAATTTCTTTCGGGGAAAAAAGCAGAGGAAGTTTTTGAAAGGATTAAGGACAGCGAAGACGGGAACATTACGGTGATCGGTGCCGACACGGTTGTTTCAAAAGACGGGGTTATCTTTGGAAAGCCTTATGATCGTGAAGATGCAAAGAGGATACTTAAGGCGATCTCGGGAGGAGAACATCAGGTATTCAGCGGAGTAAGCTTATATGTTAATATCGACGGAAAGACCTTTACAAAGACTTTTTCCGAAAAAACATCGGTACATGTAAGAGATATAAATGATGAAGAAATAGAGAGTTATATTTCTTCGGGAGAGGGAATGGATAAAGCCGGAGCTTATGGTATACAGACTTCCTTTATGAAGCATATAAGCTCGATAGAAGGTGATTATTTCAATATAGTGGGATTGCCGGTTTCGGCAGTTTATTCGGAGCTTAGAAATTTTAATCTTTGATCCGGGCTGAATATCCATACACCTTATCCGGATACAAGGGAACTTGCACAAACCATTGATTTTTCGACAATCCGGTATTTGTTAATTATTTATGAATTTCACTTAAAATCGTTTTAATTGTTCGTTTAATTTGTTAGAATGAGAGAGGAATGGTTCTAAGAAACTATTGTAAAAAATAGGAGGAAATTTATATGAAATGGGTATGTCAGGTATGCGGGTATGTTCATGAAGGCGATCAGCCACCGGAAAGCTGTCCTACATGTAAGGCTCCGGCTTCTAAGTTCACACAGCAGGGCGATGATCTGACATGGGCTGCTGAACATGTTGTTGGCGTTGCAAAAGGTGTTCCTGATGACATAATTGAAGACCTTCGCTCAAATTTCAACGGCGAATGTTCAGAAGTAGGCATGTATCTTGCAATGAGCCGTCAGGCATATCGTGAAGGATATCCTGAAGTTGGTGATTATTATGCAAAAGCTGCATGGGAAGAGGCAGAGCACGCTGCCAAGTTTGCAGAGCTTCTTGGAGAGGTTCTGACTGATTCGACAAAGAAGAACTTACAGATGCGTGTTGAGGCTGAGAACGGTGCAACCGCAGGTAAGACAGACCTTGCAAAGAGAGCTAAGGAGCTTAACCTTGATGCTATTCATGATACTGTTCATGAGATGGCTCGTGATGAGGCAAGACACGGCAAGGCTTTCAAGGGACTGCTTGACAGATATTTCAAAGGCTAAATTGAAAGGATAAATTTCTAAATAGCCCTGTATAGGCAAATATATTTTGCTTATATGGGGCTATTTTTCGGGATTCGATATGAAAATTATTAGTATAGACGATCTGGATTCAGAAGAATTGAAAATCTACACCCGTATGAATGAGAAACAGGTGAAACGGGCGTTTGAACCTGATGAAGGAGCTTTTATCTGCGAAAGCGGGAAGGTTATAATGCGTGCACTGGAGGCGGGTTATGAGCTTTTATCGGTTTTTGCGGATGAAGAAAGACTTCCGCTTGTTAAAGAGATTGTGAGCGACAGGGATATCCCTGTTTATCTTGCAGAGTACAGGATAATGAAAAATATTACCGGATATTCCCTGACAGGCGGGATACTTGCAGCAATGAGACGCAGACCTTTGAAAAAGGCAGAAGAGCTTCTTGATAAATGCAGAAAGATCGTGATTCTGGATGATATTGAAAATCCAACTAACGTGGGAGCTATATTCAGATCGGCAGCTGCATTGGGTGCTGATGGAATTCTTTTGACTGATGGAAGTGCGGATCCGTTGTACAGAAGGGCTGCAAGAGTAAGCATGGGTACTGTTTTCCAGCTGGACTGGACTTTTGCGGGCAAAGATATAATGGAGAAACTAAAAGAGAAAGGATTTGAAAGCTTTGCACTTGCTTTAAAGGAAAACGCAGAGAAGCTTAACGAAACGGATTTCAATAGATTTGACAGAAAAGCCGTGATAATGGGAAATGAGGATCATGGTATTTCGGAAGATATACTGGATAAAACAGATCACTGCGTTATCATTCCGATGTATCATGGTGTGGATTCGCTTAATGTTGCAGCTGCAAGCGCAGTGGCGTTTTGGGAAATATTTAGGAAGTCCGGAGGATGATATTTAATGAATTCAGAAACAGAACAGTTCAGAAAACGAATAACGGAATTATCCGATATTTCATATACAAACTCACAGTATATCTTTACGGATTTCCTGACAGAAGCTGAGATTTCCGATCTTTTGTCCATGGCGGGGAATGCAGCTGACAGAATATCTTCCGGAGAAACTGTCATCTGTCCGGCATTTCAGTCGGGGATAACACTTTACGGGGGACATGAAAACGCCACAAGGAAAATAGCCCGCTTCGGTTCAGAAGAAGCCTTTGCCTATAATGAGGATTTTCACATTACTATTGTTCATATTGCCCCAAGACTTGCTAAATTTGCCGATAAATTCACACACAGGGATTTCCTTGGTGCCATATTGAATCTGGGTATAGACCGTAAGGTTACGGGGGATATAGTTATTAACAGTAATGAAGCTTATCTTTTCTGCGAGGAAAAAATTGCTGAATTTATATCGGAAAATCTGGACAAAGTCAAGCATACATATGTTAAGGCTGAGACCGTTGAAACTATCCCTGAATCCATAATGCCCCATATGGAAGATGTAGAGTTTCAGGTAAGTTCAGAGCGTATCGATGCGATCGTTTCACATATGGCAAATTTATCGAGGAGCAAAGCCATAGAGCTTTTCAGAACCGGTAAAGTATTTGTGAACGGCCGTCAGATGGAAAACACATCTTTTCAGCCCAAAGAAGGAGATATGATATCTGTTCGAGGATTTGGAAAGATAAAATATCTGGGAGTGAGCAGGACTACGCGAAAGGGAAAACTGAATATTGTGGTAAGCAGATTTGTTTAAAGCGAGGAGACAGCCTTATGACTGCCTCCTATTTTGACGTTTGGTGTAATTATTATGGCATATCCCATCCGAAATGATCGGTGTGCAGAAGCTTTTCGGCTTTTTCCGATAAGGGTTCGCCAAAGTAGTCTTCGTAGAGCTTAAGAACACCGGGATTTTCGTGAGAATAGCGGATGGCATTTTTAAGGTCAAGGCCATAGAGCATTTCGCCGTGTTCTTCGGTAAGATTATAATCATCGTGAATGGGAAGTCCTCCGCCGCCTGAGCAGCCGCCCGGACAAGCCATTACTTCTACGAAATCATAGTTTACTTTACCTTTGACCAGATCCTGTATAAGGTTTCTGGCATTGGTGAGACCTGAAACAACGGCGATATTCAGCTTTTTGCCGTTCATCTCAAAAGTAGCTTCTTTCCAGCCTTTCTGGCCTCTAACTTCACGGAAAGCATCAGGTTCCGGATTTTTGCCGGTTACCTTGAAATACGCTGTTCTGAGTGCAGCTTCCATTACACCGCCGGTAACTCCGAAAATCTGTCCTGCGCCGGAAGCAATACCTAATGGTTTGTCGAAAACATCGGGTTTAAGTATTTTGGGAATGATATGGTCTGTCCGTATCATTCGGTTCATTTCTCTGGTTGTGAGAGAAACATCAACATCCGGTTCACCACAGGCATCGTTCTGGTTCGGAAGTGCAGCCTCGGCTTTCTTTGCAAGGCAGGGCATTATGGATACCACGAAAATGTCTTTCGGGTTAATTCCCATCAATTCCGCAAAGTAACTCTTTATGGTAGCTCCGAACATCTGGTGAGGAGATTTTGTAGTGGAGAGCTGACCCGTAAGTTCGGGGAACTGTGACTTCAAAAAGCGTACCCATGCAGGACAGCATGATGTAAACATCGGGAATTTATGATGTTCGGGATCGCTTAACTGATGAAGGAATTCATTGGCTTCCTCCATGATGGTCATGTCAGCGCCGAAATTCGTATCAAAAACATAGTCAAATCCGATACGCTTTAAAGCGGCAACCATAAGCCCTTCGGACTTATCATCACGGGGTATGCCGAAATCCTCACACCATGCAGCTCTTACAGCGGGAGCAACCTGTGCGATAACGACTTTTGAATGGTCAGCCAGTGCTTCATAGACCTTCTTTGTATCGTCACGTTCTCTGAGGGCTCCTGTAGGACAATGCGTAATACATTGTCCGCAGAATGAACAGTCACTGCCCATGATCTCCCTGTTATAGGAAACATCAACCGAAGTATGACCGCCTGTTCCGCTGATATCCCAGATGTTCATACCCTGGATCTTATCACATACCTGCACACATCGCATGCACTTTATACATTTGGTGTTGTCCTTTATAAGAGGAGCAGCCATGTTCCAGTGATTCAGAGGAATATCTTTTCTGTATGGATTATCATCAATGATGTTTAAGTCATTGGCGAGTGTCTGCAGAGGACAGTTTCCCGAACGGACACAGCTTGTGCATTCGCCGTTATGCTGGCTTAGTATAAGTTCAACATTTACCCGGCGGCTTTCACGGACTTTCGGACTGTTTGTCTTAATGACCATGCCGTCTTTGACTACATTGTCACAGGCAGGAACAAGTCTGTCGATGCCTTCGACTTCGACAGCGCAGACTCTGCAGGCTGCGATCTCATTCAAACCCTTCATGTAGCAGAGATGGGGTATCGGAGTTCCTATAGAAGCGGCAGCCTTCATTATGGTTGTGCCGTTTTCAACTTCGATAGGAGTTCCGTCAATAGTAAGTTTTACCATTCCTTATTCCTCCCTCCTTTGAATACGCCATAACCAAAGTGGTCGCAGCGCAGGCATCTGCCTGACTCCTGCATGGCTTCTTCATAAGTCATTCCGCATTCTACAAGATCAAAATCCTTCTTCCTGTCGGCAGCTTCACGTTCTTCTAAATGAACTCTTCCGTAGCCGTGGAAATCTTTAAGCATTGCGGGAGGAATATCAACATCTATTTCTATTGTATGGTTGAACCCTAAGTATTCATCAATATTTGCAGCAGCAACTTTTCCGGCTCCGATGGCCTGTATCACTGTTGCAGGACCGGATACGCAGTCTCCGCCGGCGAAAATACCTTCGTGGTTTTCAATATCGCCGCCGCCCATGGTAGAAATGGAACCGCGCTGAATTGGAATTCCGGCATCTTCGAAAGGCTTGCTTTCAATGCCCTGTCCGATGGCAACAATAATGAAATCGCAGGGAATAAGTATTTCTTCACGGTCTGCCATTTCGGGAATAGGTCTGCCTGTAGAGTCAAAAGGACCTGTTATCTGAGGCTGTACCCATAATCCGACAACGTTTCCGTCAGCATCGGTTTCTACCCGTGTAGGAGCTCTCATAGTTGCGATTTCACAGCCTTCGGCGGTTGCTGCCTTGATCTCTTCGGGAAGGGCAGTCATATCCTGAGGTCTGCGTCTGTAAACGCAGGTAACCTTGTCTGCGCCGAGACGTCTTACGCTTCTTGTGCAGTCCATGGCAACATTTCCGCCGCCGACGATGCAGACGTTTTTGCCGCTGAAATCAGGCATATTGCCTTCGCCTATGCTTCTGAGCATTTCTACGGCGGATATTACACCGCGGCTGTCTTCGCCGGGAAGACCAAGCTTTTTATCGATATGTGCACCGATAGCAATATAGATCGCATCGTAATTTTTCTGCAATTCAGAAATGCTGTCATCAGCAGAGCCGATATTTACACCGGTTTTAACTTCTATATTTCCTGTTGAAAGTATCGCATTGATATCTTTATCAAGTAATTCGCGGGGAAGACGATAACTGGGTATTCCGTAACGGAGCATTCCACCGAGCTTTGCTCTTTTTTCAAATACTGTTACAGAATGTCCCATTAAGGAGAGATAATATGCGGCAGAAAGTCCGCCGGGACCGCCTCCGATCACAGCAATCTTTTTGCCGGTTGGATCTGCCGTTTCAGGAACGGGAACCTCACCTGCATTGTCACAGGCGAATCGCTTGAGATCCCTGATATTGACAGAAGAATCGATCATATTTCTGCGGCATCTGGCTTCGCATGGACGTTCACAGACAAGACTGCATGATGTAGGGAAAGGGTTGTCCTTGCGGATAAGTTTAACGGCATCAGCATAGCGGCCGGCATGAATGAGCGCAATATAGCCCGGAATATCAACACCGGCAGGGCAGAGCGATACGCATGGAACAGGCTGGTTAAGCGAACCTAAGCAGCGATGATGTTTAACATGTTCCATATAATCATCTCTGAAACCGATGACGCCTTTGAGTACCATATTTGCAGCTTCAACGCCGATCGCGCAGTCGGCAGTATTTTTTATTACCCGGGCAGTCTGCTCAATGAGTTTAACGGTTTCCTCGCTTCCCCGGCCGTTTATAATATCTTCGAGAAGCGTAGAAAGCTGTCCTAAACCAACTCTGCAAGGAACACATTTACCGCAGGTTTGTGCATGGCAAAGGCGCAAAAAAGAAGCCGCCAGATCCACGGGACAAAGTCCGGGAGGACAGGCGACTATACGTCGCTCAGTGTCACGGTATAATTCTTCGACAACAGTCTGAGCCTGTGACTGTGAGTAAATTTTTAATCTGCTCAAAATTTTTCCCTCCAACTTATGTATAGAATCTCCTTTTAGTATTTTAACACAAGTTGTGAAAAATTAACAATCAAATAAGGCATAAATACCGCACAATTATCTAAAATGTATGTATAAAAATAAGAACAGGCGTCGAAAAGATGTCATAATGCTGTTTTTAGAAATTCCAAAGATTCCTGATCGGTTGACCAGCTTGTTGCAATTCTGATGACAGTATGATTTTCATCATATTTTTCCCAGATACTGACTCTTACGTTTTTTTCAAGAGAGGAAAGTTTTTCATTCTCTATAATTACAAACTGCTGGTTTGTTGGCGAGTCAATAAAGAATTTATATCCCTTATCCCTAAGTATTTCTTTGACTTTTTCTGCCATTTCAATGGCGTGGCGGCTTATTTGCATGTAAAGGTCATCGGTAAATAGTGTATCAAACTGGATTCCGAGGAGTCTTCCCTTTGCAAGCATTGCGCCTCTTTGTTTAACCATAGTGTTAAAATGAGCGGGCATGTTCTTTTTGGTAAATACCACAGCCTCGCCGCAAAGTGCACCGACCTTTGTTCCTCCGATATAGAAAACATCGGATAGTTCAGCTATATCAGCGAGTGAAAGTTCGTTAGCATAACTCATGAGACCATAGCCAAGTCTTGCACCGTCGATGAAGAGAGGAATTTTGCTTTCATGACAGATATCGGAGATTTCCTTAAGTTCTGTTTTTGAGTAGAGCGTGCCGTATTCTGTTGGAAATGAGATATACACCATTCCCGGAAATACCATGTGTTCATAACTTGAATCAGCATAATAGTTCCTTATATAGTCTTTAAGCTCCTGAGGATCGATCTTTCCGTTATGGGAAGGAAGCTCAAGAACCTTATGACCTGAATACTCGATAGCACCTGCTTCGTGAACGCTGACATGCCCGCTGTGGGCTGCTATAACGCCTTCATAATCATGAAGCATTGTGGAAATGACAACCTGATTTGTCTGCGTTCCGCCGACGAGAAAATAAACATCTGCATCCGGACAGGCGCATGCCTTGCGGATTTTTTCAGCGGCAGATTCACAGAACCTGTCTGTTCCGTATCCGCTCATCGGTTCAAAATTGTGCTCTGAAAGAGCTTTTAAGATATCAGGATGTGCTCCCGTTGTGTAATCGCTTTCAAATGAATACATATATTTTGCCGCTCCTTTGCTAGTGAAGTATTTCAATTACTGCTGATGAATTTTTCAAATTCCTCTGCCGGTACAGGTCTTGAATAATAGAAACCCTGTATTACGTCCACACCGACCTTTTTCAGAAGCTCATGCTGAACCTCGGTTTCAACACCTTCGGCGACGACTTTTACGCCGAGGAGTTTTGCAATATCCATCACGATCTCGACCATACCAAAGTTTTTGGGGTCATCCTGAATATTTTTAACAAAACCTCTGTCAAGTTTTAAGATGTCGATCGGCATTGATGAGATCATATTCAGCGAAGAATAGCCTGTTCCGAAATCGTCCATCTCAATCCGGAATCCAAGTTCTCTGAGTTCACAGATCTTTTTTATTATCATGTCGGAATCTTCCGTGCATGCGGATTCAGTGACCTCTAGCATATATTCTTCAGGAGAGATTCCCGCATCATTAACAATTTCCCTGATCCTGTCAACAAATATTTCTTCAAGAATATCAACCCGGGAAACATTTACGGAAACAGGAACCGTAACTCCGAATTTTTCTTTCCATTGCGCAACCTGTTCTGCGGCAGCCTTCCAGACATAAAGATCAAGTTCGTGGATCTTTCCGTTATTTTCAAAAAGCGGAATAAATGCGCCGGGACTGACCATTCCGAATTCGGGATGTTTCCAGCGTATAAGTGCTTCAGCTGAAGCCAGCACCGGTTTTTCAGACTGAATGGCATATTTAGGCTGGTAAAAAACAATAAACTGCTTTTCGCCGATAGCTTTCGGAAGATCGGACATCAGACGTTCTTCATATGCTACTTTCTCATGCATGGCATCGTCATAGAATGCAAGATTTGATGAATAATTATCCTTAATGCTGTTGCATGCAAGAAGTGCGCAGTCAAAACGATTAGCTATATTTATATTTTTGTCGGCGGAACTGTAAATACCCACTCTGAAACTTATATTAATGTCATCGGGAGTTATGATTCTGAGGATTTCTTCGGGATTATCCTGATGGGGTATATAGAGGAAAAAGACGTTGCTGTCGCTTCTGCAGGCAGTTCCTCCCTTTTGTTCCGAATATTCTTTTATTGATTTTCCGATTTTTTTCAGGATATGATTGCCGTATTCCCGGCCGTGAATTTCATTTATCATGTGAAAACGGTTGATATCAACAGCTATTACATCCATTTTCTCATCAGGAGAATACTGGTCCGCTATACCTGCATAGTTAAAGAAAAATTCACGTCTGAAAAGACCGGTAAGGGAATCGTGACTTGTCGCGGAGATCAGGTTTTTACTTTCGAAAAGCTGAATGGTTTTTTCCACCCTTGCCTTTATAACTTCCGGTTCATTATAAGGCTTTGGCAAAAAATCAGCGGCGCCCATGCGAAGACTTTTTACTTCCGCAGAGGATTCTGCAGTCAGAATGATAATGGGAATACGGCTGAGAGTACTGTCTTTTCCGACCTCTTTCATAAATTCATAGCCATCCATCTGAGGCATGATCAGGTCTAAAAGGATTATAGACAGAATTTCGGAATTATCGCGCAGGATCTTCAGTGCTTCAAGACCGTTTTCAGCGAGCAGGACTTCATAATCGTCCTCAAGCATATCTTTAAGCATGAAACGG
>CAJORC010000371.1 GCA_905236615.1 uncultured Lachnospiraceae bacterium | reverse complement strand
TATAGACAGTGATGTAATATGATTCGGCTTATAAACAGGAGTATTGCTTCTTTATATATTCTTCGCAAGTGCATATGCAGCTCTTACCCCTGTCTGTACGCAGCCCACTTTGTTGCAGTCGCCGATAAGATGTACCCTGACATTGCCGTCAAAGAATTCTTTTGCCTCGGCATGCTTTGCCTTCATTCCGGCCGCAAGAATTACTGTACCTGCCGCTGCCTTTTTCTCATTTCCGGCCTCATCTACATAAATAACTCCGTCATTTGTTATCTCTGTTACTCTAGCCCCAAGTTCATACTCAAAGCCTTCCTGCTCTTCCCAAGTCTTTTCAAATATGGATCTAAAATGAACCGGTACGCTCTCAGGCGAAAGAATTTTTCCCATCTCAAGAAGTTTTACACTGTGACCACATCTTGCCAAATGTATACCCATCTCAACACCGATTTCTCCGCCGCCTATTACAACAACTTCTTTATCAAATTCATCCTCATGCCCTACTATTTTTATTGCAGGAACTACATTTTTCCCATCAATACCTTTTATCGGTGGTATAGCCGGTTCTGCGCCTATTGCAACTATCACCTCATCATAGTTTTCCTTTTTAAGCATATCCGGAGTAGCTTTTACTCCAAGCTTTACATTTACTCTGCTCTTTTCTATCTGACGCGCCATATAATCCGCATAATTTATAAGAGTCCATTTTATATCTATGCCCCTTGTGGTATTTATAAGTCCGCCAAGTTTATCCGTCATTTCATATAGAGTAACATTATGTCCTCTTTCTGATGCCAAAAGCGCAAACTCCATACCGCTTGGTCCACCTCCTACTACCGCAATCTTCTTTTTTCTTTTCGGCGGCGTAGTCAGGCGTTCAACCTTATGCTCAAGCCCCCACTCCGGATTTACCGAACATACGGTATTCCAATTGCCCGGACCTGCCACATGGCATTTATTGCACCTAAGACATGGAACTACATCCTCTCCTCTGCCTTCATATGCCTTAATACCCCATTGCGGATCTGCGATATAAGACCTTGCCGCTCCTATAAAATCTGCTTGACCACTCTCCATTATTTCTTCACAATGATCAAGATTCTGGCACCCTCCAACAATATTTACATATACATCTTTAATTCCCGCATCTTTAATTCCCTGCTTAATTCTTGCAGCAGCATCAAGATTCGGAATTTCTCTCAAATCAAGGTATGTAGGCTGTGATGGATCAATAGAACCCCCGCGTATCTGTAGTATGTCGACTTTTCCGGAACAAAGCTTTGCAAACTCAATCTGGTCTTCTACGGTAAGACCATCCTCAAAAAGATCATCTTCTCTTCCGGAAATTGATATCTCAACCAGGAAATCTTTTCCACACGCTTTCTTTATAGCCTCGCAAATCATAAGCGGAAATCTTGCTCTGTTTTCTATTGAACCGCCAAATTCATCGGTCCTTTTATTGGAAATCGGTGATAAAAATCTCCCCGGAAACATAAGACGATATGCCATGTGCATAAAGCACATATCAAATCCAAGACTTTTAGCCAGCTTTGCTTCTTCGGCATATGCTTCAGCCATCTTATAAAGCAACTCTTTAGGCGCCGCCTTACCCATTTCAGGCTTAGAGCCGTCTCCGGCAACATATTCTGAAACAACTCCATCCGAAGCATCATACCCTTTAACTATGTTCATATCCGGCAGAACAAGATATGAAGCCTTGGCTCCGTAAAAGTGGACCATATCCGCAACCTGTGCAAACATATGTTGATGCTGACCTGTATGAATATCGAGCGTAAGCGAATGCGGATCTGTTGTCTTAACCGGATTATTTCCTTTTACTGTTACTACTGCCGCACCTGCCTTTGCCTTGTTTGCATAATGAGTAATAAGCGCTTCTGTTGGCCATTTTTCAGTAGCCTGTATAAAATGCGGATTTGACGCTGTACATATTAGTCTGTTTCTTAAAAGTACTCCGTTTATTTCAATCGGAGAAAGTAAATCTTTGTATTTAAGTGACACTGTTTTTCCCTCCTTTTTGTCCTCTCTCTCTAAAAAAATCTTATCACCAGCAAACTCCCCCGTAAAATACCATTTGGGTTATCATAAGATAACCCAAATGGTATAAGCCTGTATTTACATAGCTTCCAAATTGTGACATGCCACAAAATGTCCCGCTTTTACTTCTCTTGTCTCAGGCATCTCGCTATAACATTTTTCACTCGCATAAGGACATCTTGATGCAAATCTGCATCCCGGTTTAGGATTTATCGGACTGGTTACCTCACCCTCCATATGGATACGATTTCTTTCCACATGAATAGACGGAATCGGAATAGCTGAAAGAAGTCCCTTTGTATATGGATGAAGTGGATTTTCAAACAATTCATCACAGCTACATTTTTCAGCCATCGTTCCACTATACATTACCATTATTTCATCTGAAATATGCTTAACAACCGAAAGGTTGTGAGTAATAAATATATATGTCAGGCCTCTTTCTTCCTGTAAATCCATCATAAGATTCAAAATCTGCGCCTGAATTGAAACATCAAGTGCAGACACCGGCTCATCACAAACAATGAACTTCGGTTCTACTGAAAGAGCTCTTGCAATACCTATTCTCTGCCTTCTTCCTCCATCAAGCTCATGAGGATAAGACAGGCGAAATCTCGACGCAAGACCGACTATATCCATAAGTTCCTTTACCTTTTTTTCTGTCTCTTCTTTTCCGTGTGTTATTTTGTTAATTTTAAGAGGTTCTGATATAAGTTGCTGAACATTCATTCTCGAATCTAAAGAAGAATACGGATCTTGAAAAATAATCTGCATTTCTTTTTTCATATCTTTCTTAGCATTTCCGCGTGCATGAGTGATATCTTTACCTTCAAATATAACCTGACCGTCAGTAGCTTCATTAAGGCCTAAAACCGCCCTTCCAAGAGTAGACTTGCCGCACCCCGACTCACCTACAACACCAAGGGTTTTGCCTGCTTCTATAGAAAATGATACTCCATCAACAGCATGCAACGACCCTGCAGGCACAGGAAAATATTTTTTTAAATTTTTCACTTCAAGTTGTGCATTATTTGCCATTAGGTCCATCCCCCTTCCCCAAAAAATCATTTCCCGGATTGGATACCGGAAGGCCATGCTCGTATGCAAGTTCATTTCCCTTTTCATCCGGGAAATAAAGAGGAGCGCCCTTATCTGCATGATGACATTTACAATAATGTCCTTCTCCCAAGTCTTTTAAAGGTGGACACTCATTTATACAGCTTTCATCAGCATACGGACATCTTGGAGCGAACTTACATCCCTTAGGCAAATCCATAGGGTCTGGCATAAGACCTCTTATAGGCATAAGTCTGTCAGTTTTTTTGTCAAGCGATGGTATAGAATTAAAAAGTCCCTTTGTATAAGGATGAGCTGTTGAATCAAATATTTGCTCAACTGTTCCTATCTCCACAATCTCTCCTGCATACATAATTGCAGCTCTTTTACATGTTTCCGCCACAACTCCAAGATCATGAGTAATAAGAAGCATTGCAGTCTTATTTTCTTTCTGAAGCGAGCTTATCATATCAAGAACCTGGGCCTGAATAGTCACATCAAGAGCGGTTGTCGGTTCATCTGCCAAAAGTAATGCCGGGTTTGCTGCTAAAGCTTCGGCAATTACAACCCTTTGCTTCATTCCGCCCGAAAACTGATGCGGATAATCATAGCTTCTTTCAGCAGGAATTCTTACTTTTTCAAGCATTTCAAGCATTCTAAGTTGAGCATCTGCCGCGCTTTTCCCGCTATGATACTTCACCGCTTCCATTATCTGCTCACCAATCGTCATTACCGGATTTAAAGATGTCATAGGATCTTGGAATATCATTGAGATTTCCTCACCTCTGATCTCTCTTAACTTATTTTTGGACATCTTTAATATATCCTGTCCTTTATATATAATTTCACCGCTTACTATTTCTGCCGGAGGTGACTGCAGAAGATTAAGAATAGCAAGAGCAGTTGTTGTCTTACCAGCTCCGGTTTCTCCTACAAGTCCAAAAGATTCTCCCTCTTCAATAGTCAAATTTATACCGTTTACGGCATGCACAACTCCCGCATCTGTATTAAAGCGAATTTCGAGATTTTTTATTTCAAGTAAACTCATAACTGCTTCCTCCTACTGCTTCATTCTTGGGTCAAGAGCGTCACGAAGGCCATCTCCCAAAAGGTTAAATGCAAGCATTGCACACATTACCGCAAGTCCTGGGAAAATAACCATATGAGGATATGTTCTTAAATAGTCCTGCCCTGCCGCAACCATATTACCCCATTCAGGCGTAGGTGGCTGAACACCAAGGCCAAGGAATGAAAGACCAGAAATACACATGATTGAACTTCCCAAACTCAAAGTAAACTGAACTATAAGAGGTGATAAACAATTAGGAAGAACATGATTCCATAATATATGAATATCACTTCCCCCAAACGCTTTTGCCGCCTCAATATATTCAGAATCTTTCAGCATCATAATAGACGATCTCAGCTGCCTGGTAAGCTGAGCAACACCCGGTATAGCCATTGCTATAGCTGTCTTTACCATGCCCGTACCTAACGCAGCAGAAACGGTCATTGAAAGCAAAAGTCCCGGTATAGAGATTAGAATATCCATAAATCTCATAATAAGATTGTCTGCTTTCCCACCATAATATCCTGCTATAGAACCAAGTACCAATGCAGCAGCTGTACTCATAAGAACTCCCATAAGCGATACCAAAAGTGATACTCTTGCACCTCTTAAGATTCTTGTAAAAATATCTCTTCCAAAATCATCAGTTCCAAATATATGTGCAGCTGATGGAAGCTGTTTAGCCTCTGCTAAATTCTGTTCCGCATAATCATACGGTGTAAGATAATCGCAAAACACAGCGCCCAGTATAAGTAAAATAATAAATGTCAGCGCAACAACCGCTGCTTTGTTACGACAAAATCTCTTTGCCATAAAATAAAATTTTCCGTGACGCTTTACTTCCTCTCCTGAAAGATATGCACTCATTACATCTCCATTTGGCATTATGCTGCTGCGCCTCCTTTCTGTATCGACCTTTTCTTTATGCTTTTGCCGGTATTTTTATACTGTGCTTTAATCCTTGGATCCACCAATGCATAACATAAATCTGTAAGAAGATTCATTACACATACAATAAAGGCACATACCAAAACACAACCTTGAGTTGTAATGAAGTCCCTCTGCGAAATCGAACTAGCCATAAGAAGTCCAAGTCCCGGAATATTAAATATCGTTTCACATATTACAGAACCGGTCATTGAAAGGCCAAAATTCATACCTACTACGGTCAAAATAGGAATAAGAGCATTCTTTAATGTATGCTTCCAAACAACAACACCTTCAGGTACACCTTTTGCCCTTGCTGCTCTTATATAATCCTGTCTTATTACTTCAAGGATTGAAGAACGTGTCATCCTGGCTGTCATTGCTATTGGTGAAAGTCCTGTAGCAATTATGGGAAGAATATAACTCTTCCATCCGTTTATTCCTTGAATAGGCAACCATTTCAGATGTACAGAAAATACAAGCATAAGCCCTAAGCACACCAAAAACGGTGGAAGTGCCGCACATATAATTGATAATGTCGTGCTTATATAATCAAATATGCTGTTTTGCTTTACAGCACCTAAAATTCCTAATACTATACCTACAACTGCCGAAAAAGCTGCCGCAATAATTCCAATTGTAAGAGTATAAGGCATTCTTGTAGCTATCATACTAATGACAGGCTGTTTATAAATATATGAAGTTCCCATTGAACCATGAAATATCAAATTATAAAAATACGAACCTATTTGAACCAAATAAGGTCTATCAAGTCCAAGTTCTGCGTTCTTAGCGGCAATATCTTCCGCTGTAGCATTAGCTCCTGCCAATATAACCGCAGGAGAAACTTCGGAAAAATAATTGATTGTAAATACTATAATTACTACCCCGATGAGCACCGGTATCATCATTAGTATTCTTTTAATTACATATTTGATCATTAGAATTGACCCCCTGCTATAATTGAGATTTTAAATAAAGGGGACGGACCGGGCCATCCCCCCAAAAAAAATTTTTTTATAACATTTTATTATCTTAATTTCCTGAAAGATGAGCTCCGAAAAGATATCCGTCTGCCTGTACAGATGAACAAATAGTATCACCATTTACATTAGATGAAATTGCATAATTCTGATTTGATTCATAAATCGGGATAAAACTTGCAAATTCATAAGCCTGTTCCTGAAGTGAATGCCATAATTCAATTCTTTCCGATTCCTCAGCTACAGAAGTACAGCATTCTTCAAGTAATTCTTCAAGTTCACCATCTCCAAGCTTACTCATGTTTGCTGGAATGTTTTTGCGTCTGGCATTTACTATTCCGGCAGGTTCATAAGAACCCATATATGTTGAAAATCCACACATTATTGTATTTGCTATCATATTATTCATATATGTAGCTCCGTCCTGAGTTTCAATAGTAACATCAATATTTGCTTCTGCAAGCATTGCCTGAATAGCCTCTGCAAGCTGTCCATTCATACCCGCATCAGAATATGTAAGAGTAAATGCAAATCTGTTATTTTCATCATAGCCTGCTTCAGCAAGAAGTTCTTTAGCCTTTTCTACATCGTAATCATAGTTTCCTTCAAACTCATAAGCATAATTTCCGGACGGAAGAAGTGATGTCGCTTCAGTATATGCAGAACCCATAATTGTATCTACAAGTGTAGGTACATCTATAGCATATCCTATAGCCTGTCTTACATTCTGATCTTTAAATTCTTCAAAATCTATTACATTCATAGTAAGACCGGATACTGACTGGAGTGGTGCTGTTACAACACTTGCTCCTTCTAATGCTCCGCCTTCAATTTCTTCTACCGAACCAGATGCAGAAAGATAAATAATATCATAATCTCCGCTTTCAAACGAAAGAAGTCTTGTGTCTTCAGAAGCAATAAATGAAACATCAATTTCATCATAATATACTGAATCCGCGTCATAATACTCAGGATTCTTTACAAGAGTAATACCCATTCCTGTTTCCCAGCTATCAATCATGTATGCACCTGAAGCCATTACATTAAGTCCAATATTATCTTCGCTTTCTTCACACCAAGCTTTTTCCATAATCATCATGATGTTAAGATCTTCTATAAGAGTTGGAGAATCCATAAGCAAAGGAAGAACCACTGTCTTTTCATCTGCAGCATAAGCATTTTCCACATCAATAGCTGCAAGTCTCATTGCCCCGGTTCCTGCTGCCGAGTTACCCAGTGTATATATTACATCATCTGCTGTAACAGTATTACCATCTGCAAATTTAGCATCTTCACGAAGATGAATGGTAAATTCTGTATGATCGTCATTATATTCATAACTATCTGCAAGTACCATATTGGTTTCACCATCTGCTGTAAGCATCCAAAGGGTTCCAAATATGGAATACATCACAAACATACCACCCTGACCATCTGAGGATGCATTAGGATCAAGTGATGTAGGTTCCACATCAAGCCCTACTCTAAGCACTCTTTCACCTTCTGCTACCTCATCAGTTGCTGCAGCATCACCGCTGCCTTCTGT
>CAJORC010000370.1 GCA_905236615.1 uncultured Lachnospiraceae bacterium | reverse complement strand
TTAAAGAGCCCGATTCATCATGAACCGGGCTCTTGTCACGTCTCTAACTTATGATTATATTCTATCCATTATCTTTCCGAGTTTTTAAATATTTTTTGTTTTCATACATCCTTCTGTCTGCAGCTTCAAATACTTCAGCCACACTGGTCTCTTTATTATATTTTGCCATACCACAGGCAATGATAAGTCCGCCGTTTAAAAGAGCCTCTTCGTTATGTTGTGTAATTAACTCAACCAACTCCTCGCTTCGAGCATAATCCTCATCCTGGGAAATAACCACGAATTCATCACCACCAACTCTGTAGACAGGACTGCGTTTAAAGGTTCGACAGATTATTTCGCAAGCATCACATATACATTTATCCCCTGCTTCATGTCCTTCTGTATCATTAATCCTCTTCAGATCATTTACATCCAGTACCACAATGGCGAACTCAGGCTGACGATGTTCCTGAATTCTCCCATTCATCAGATTCTCTCTTTCCTTATAAGCATTTTTATTTTTAATACCGGTAAGAGCATCTACTTCAGCCATATTTTGTACAAGCGCAAGCTTTTCAGTATATTCTCGCTTAATACGCATTGCATCTGTAACATCCTGGCACAGTCCTAACAGGCACTCTCTGCCTGTATCATCTGTAAATTTAAGCTTTGTAGTCTGAAACTGCCTGGGGTTCCCTGCAGCATCAGGAACGTCTTCGTAGAAGATATATGGTCTGTCCATCGCAAGTGCTTTCTTATCATCCTCAATAAAATGAAGCGCAGTATCTTCGTCAAAGATTTCTAAATCAGTCAGGCCCACAACTCCCTCTGGAGTATCTTTATGAGCATAATCAGCAAATGACTGATTACATGCTAGATATTTCCCGGTATCAACATCTTTTGAAAATGTCATGGCAGGCATATTAGTTAAAAGATCTGAAACCGACTTCTTCAGACTCAATATCTTTCTGTTTGCATCGGCCTCTTTCCTAAGACGCTCGTTTTCCTGTTGCAGTCTTCTATATTCACCTGATATATCCTCATTCTCATTTAATTCGTCACCAACAAAGGCTCCCTGGTCTGTGTACCAGATGAACGCAAGTCTTGTTCCATCTTCCTTATAAATATGTTTACCATAGGAATGGATTATTCTATACTCACCATCCCTTTTTATTCTGTAGATTACATTATAGACCCCACCCTCAGTTACAAATCGATAAACTGCATCCTTTATGGAAGATATGTCATCCGGGTGTGCATCACGATACATATCGTTATCCATCAGCTCATAGATTTCTTTTTTATCCATGCCTTTGTATCCGGACAGTTCAAAGAAGCCCTCCGAAAGGACTATCGTAACCACTTTCTTATCTACAGACTGGTAAATTGCAAAAGGAATCGGACTGTTCTCTAAAAGCTTTAATTCTTCATCACTATATCTGTACTTTTCCAAGAGAAATACCTCCCAACATAAGAAGTCATCACTCTATCTATCATCTGATTTCCATAACTTATGCTCGTTTATCGAAATCAAGCTCTTTATCATATGCCTTTTCAAAATCCTCTACCGGCATTGGTTTGAAGTAATAATACCCTTGCATCTCCCGGCAACCTCTATCTTTTAAGAAATCAGCCTGAGCTTTGGTCTCTACTCCTTCTGCAATAAGCTTCATTCCCAAAAGTTCTACCAGTTTTATCACCTGAGTATGCCTGCCTGTCCTCTGGATGAACATGCTCTTCCCAGATCTTTCCGGCATAATACATATACTCTGACGGTAATCCAAAGGTTTCCACCAGTTCTCTCGACCATCGGGAAAAATCATATTTCATATCACAGATAAAAACATATATATCATCTGCTATGAGATCATAACTTTCATAAAGAGCATCGAGTTTTCTTTTGTCTTCCTGTGTGATCTTTTGATCCGGCATATTATTTCTCCATTTTTAAGATTTTTCATAGGAATTCCCATTCAATTCCTCTTACGCCTCTTAACCACCTTCACAATAATTACTATTATTGCAACAATAACCACCGCCGGTATCAGGATGAAGAGAATCAGGATTGCTATAGATTCACCGGCTGTGTTGTCAGCATAACTCTCTACAGGCATATTCTCAGTTTTTCCAGATTCTTCTGCTCGCTCCGGCCCTGTCACTCCCTCCGGTTCATCCATTGGGGTATATTCAATAGGACCATATATCGGCTCAGTTCCAACAATTTCAGGCTGTTCAACCCAGGTGTATTCATAGGCATTTGTCATACGGCTTCCTTCAAAAGAAGGATCCCACACTTCCACAATTATATATCGCACTTGACCGTCAGTCTGCCCCGCATCAAACTCATTGCAAATATTATATGACTGTATTCTCTTTTTGCTTGCATTATAGTCCTCATTGATTGGATATCCATTAAACCGAGTATCCTCTCTTTCAAAAAAAGAGATATTATCAAGTGAGTATGATTTACCATCCTCGGAAATCTCCATATCTGTGATGGCGTATGTGATCCGGATATCTTTGATAAGATCTTCTCCGTCCGGCTCACGGTAAGCATACATATCTTCCCATAACAGGTCCTCAGTATTAAAGCCAACATCCTTTTTTAGAGGATAGTACTTATCATTGAACGGATTAGTATCAATCCTGTAGGAAACCACTGCATTTCCAGACGTATCATTATATGAGAACACAAAGTCTTCAGCCTCTTCAGGTCTGGAAACTATAAGTGTCGATTCTCCATTTGAGAATTCCTTTATTTCAGGATCAAAATACAAGATGTTTGTTCTAGCCCAATGTCCCAGAACTTCGTATTCCTCTCCATCCGTCACTCCCATGCCGCCATATGTTCCATCAGGCTGCTCCCCAAGCATGTCAGAAAAATCCTCCGCCCTGACATTAATTTTCATCAATCCAAAAACAGCGAAAAAAATAAAGGTCATAGCCACTTCAAAAATCCTGACAAGTCTTTTTCTAATAATTAACCGGTGATTTTTCGGCATATCTGAGGCCCTCCAATGTTCTTTATTGGATAATAATTTCTTTGCGATATTTGGGGAGGTGTTTGGCCACCCTCTCCAAAGTAGTTGCATCCCAAAAAATATCAGGTTCGGAATCCCGAGCATCATAAAGAATAGAGCCAATAGCACCTTCACGAGAAACAATATACTGTGGCCATTGATCCGTATCCGTAATGGGATAGCTCTTTCCTCTCTTAAGGCCAAACAACTTGTAAAGTCCATCAATATCGGTGGTTCCTTGAAGGTCTTCCGGTTCAAAATCCTCTTCTTCCTCAAGATAGGCATGCCAGGTATTTGCTCTTTGCGCTGCAATTTCCAGAGCTTGTTGTATTGTAGCAGTCCCGGTAAACACCTCTTTTTGAGTATTTA
>CAJORC010000369.1 GCA_905236615.1 uncultured Lachnospiraceae bacterium | reverse complement strand
GTAGCATACATGCAGAAGGCAAATGTTACAGGCGTTTATCAGAATGTATTCGGAACGATCTACTTCCTTTATGCATCAAAATCATAAATAAAGATTGAATATTAGGCAGACCGGTTGAATCCGGTCTGTCTTTGATTTTAAACAAGAAAAAAGGGGTAAAACAGCTGATTGTTTGATGTTTAGCACAATGAAAATATTGGAATGATTAATTCTGTATGCTAAAATGTAGTAGACGGTTCATCTTATTTTATGAGGAGGTTACTGGAATGCAGAGCGTTGTCGGAATGAGCAATAACAGAGATGTCAGGGCTGCGGTTGAGGAAGCTACCGCAAGAATAAAAAGTCCGGCAGGTATAATTATAATGTCTAACTATCAGATGCTCCCTGAAGCTTCGAGGCTCGTCCGAGAGAAGTTCCCTGAAGCAGAGATAATCGGAACGAGCGGTACTTCTTATTACAATCAGAACAGCTCTGATTCTATCCTTATAGTTACTGCTTTTGAGTCAGAAGCGAAGTGCGTGGGCTGTGTGATAAAACATCTGGCTACGTGTCCTATCTCGGATATAGGAAATCTGCAGAAGAGCGTACGTGATATTTCGGCAGGCCGCGAGGATACCGTCTGCATCGAATACTGCACGAACAATGAAGAAAGACTTATAAGTACCATGGATATCGCATTGGGACGAAGTGGGATTTCTCTTATCGGAGGTACTGTTTTTGGATATCCTGCAAACGCCAAGGGACAGGTTACTTATAATGGCGAAGTATACGAGAATGCCTGTGCATATCTTCTGGTAAAGAATCTCAGAGGCAAGGTAAGGGTATATAAAGAGAATATTTACGGAAAGATGGATGATAATCCACATATCGCGACCAAGGTTAACACTAAGGATAAGGAGCTCATAGAGCTTGACCATAAGAGTGCGGCTGAGGTTTATTCATCAGAATTGGGTATTTCAAAAGACAAAATTGTTGATAATGTGCTTAAGAATCCGCTGGGAAGAGCTGTTGAGGATAATATCTATATATCATCACAGCATACACTTAAGCCTAACGGAACACTTGTAAATTATAAGTGTATAAACGAGAACGATACGATTTATTTCCTGCAGCTTCTTGATTATGATGAAATCAATCGTGTTACCAGAGACACTATCAATGGTGATTTTGCACATCCGGATCTTGTGATTTCGTGCAACTGCATTTACCGTTACATACTTTTCAATAACGAAAACTATTTCAGTACTTTCCTGGATAATATGGCTACGCTGGGTAAACATGTCGGAAATATCGGCGGCGGTGAGCAGTTTAACAATCAGCATGTTAATCAGACCATGGTCTGTGCTGTATTTGATTGAGGGGGTTCAGGAATATGTTTGGATTCAAAAGAGCTGTAGAAGAAACTGAAACTGTTCAGAAGGCGCAGAATCCTGCAGCAGTTCATTCGCTCAAGGACGATCTTATGTGTCTCCGTGCCTTTGGTAATTATGTAGGTGATCAGAAGAAAAAGCTTCAGGAAGAGGAAGTTGCGACTTCGGACGAACTTAAGGCTATAAGGACATCTTTTAATGCGGTAAATGAAAAGACGCAGGAAATGAATGACTCTGTCGATAATTTTAGGGAGCAGTTTGACAATGTGCGCAACATTACTGCTTCATTTGATGAGATTATCGAAAAGATGCTGGCAACAGCAGATGAAACTCATACAAACATGAGTAAAGTCCGTAATAGTTCTGATTCTGTTGAAACGACGATCAGCGAAGTTCAGTCGGTATTTACGGAATTCCAGAAGAGTTTCGATGAAATTCAGGAGAAGGTCAACCAGATCAACGGTATCGCAAACCAGACCAATCTGCTTGCACTTAATGCTTCAATAGAGGCTGCAAGAGCGGGAGAGAGCGGAAGAGGATTTGCGGTTGTTGCAGATCAGGTTAATAAGCTTTCTTCGGATATTAAAACGCTTGTAAGCTCCATCGGCGACAGCATGGGAGTTCTTAATGACAACAACAGCAAGCTTATGGCTTCCATTGATGAAACCAGGAAGGCAATGCAGGAGTCGGTTGAGCATGTTAACGAAACCGAGGAGGTTGTCGACAATATTAAAGTGGTTGCCGGAGAGATCGAGGGCGGCAATAAGAAGATGTCGGAAGTGTTTGCGGAATGCGCTGAAAATGTTAATGATATTACCGAAAGCATTCAGACGTCGGTTAATTATTTTGAGCGTGTTGAGGATGCGATCAATGATATGAGTGTTAATATCACGAGAAAAGGATTCATTTTCGAGAATATGGGAAATATCCTTGATCAGACAGAACCACTCATAGACAGGATAGAGCAGAGGAATTTGTCAAGATAATGCACATCCGGGGGAAGCCTGTTTAAACGACAGTCGGGGTTTGACAGACTCCCCCTTTTTCTATAGCTTTTCGATAATTGGAAAAAAATTAAAAAAAATAAAAAAAGTTGTTGACATGGAAGTGGCGGGGTGGTATTATACTAAATGTGCCACGGAGCGAAAGAAAAGAAACACAAAATCTTGAAGCTTAAAGGTACATGACAACTAAATGTTGTATGCGGAAGTGTCGGAACTGGCAGACGAGCAAGACTAAGGATCTTGTAACAGCAATGTTGTGTG
>CAJORC010000368.1 GCA_905236615.1 uncultured Lachnospiraceae bacterium | reverse complement strand
TGAACGGCGTTCCCAGGCGAGGAACCGCCTTGCAAACGCCCTGAAGGCAACGGTTGCAAGACAGCTTCTTGTGGCTACCGATGGAAGCCGTATTCCCGCTTATGAGGTCATGATAGTAGATAATAAGATTCGCCATATCATCAGGAATGGTGAAATGGATGAGCTTGAAGAGTACATAGAAGCAGGTGGCACTGATAATATCGTCACAATGGACAACTCGCTTTTCGGGCTCTTCAGTGAAGGCAAGATCAGTGCCAAAACAGCCATTCAGGCTGCAAAAGATCAGGAAAAGATGAGAGAGAGAGTCAACGGGGGATAAGCCTGTAATTATTTTTTCCTATCTCTTCGGCAATGCCTTTAAGCTGCAGCTGCAGCAGTACACTCAGAAGTTCGGGTATCGGAAGCGAAGACATGTTGGATAAACTGTCAAGGTTTCTCGGGTAAAGATCCAGAACCTTATAGACTTTCGATTCCAGCCCGCTTAATGGCAGATTGCTTTTTGATCTGTATTCGGTTTTTTCGGTGTTAAAGATTCCCATGCCTTCGAGTACGCTTGTGGGGGCAAGGGCTATTCCTGCACCGTCTTCTATAAGTTTTAAGCATCCGGAACTTAAGGGATCGGTCAGACGACCGGGGATGGCATATACGTCTTTCCCCTGCTCGATGGCGCGTTTGACCGTTATGGAGGTTCCGGATTTTATTTTTGCTTCAACGACAAGGATCACATCTGCAAGTGCTGATATTATCCTGTTCCTTAGCGGAAACAGTCTGGGCAAGGGCTGTGTTCCGGGCGGATACTCGGATATCAGCCCGCCTTTGTCGAGTATATTTTCAAAAAGCTCTTTATTTTGTTTTGGATAGATAACGTCAATTCCGTTTCCAAGGATTCCGAAACTTGCATGTCCCGCATCCGTTGCCGCTTTTTGGGCAATTCCGTCTACGCCTCTTGCCAATCCGCTTATTATCTGGACACCTGCATCAGACAGGGCTTCCGCAAAATATCTGGCCATAGCTGCTCCATAGGCGGAACAGTCTCTTGCTCCGATAATGGCAGCAGCAGGCTTTGACGGATCAGGAAGATGACCGCGTATATAAATTCCTTTTGGTGCGTTCTGTATATACCTGAGCTTGTCCGGAAATTCCTCATCAAAGGGTGTCAGGAAACGTATATCATTTTCATTCAGCTTCGCCATTCCAGTACCTCCTGTCAATTTCCTTATAAGCTATCGCTTCACTCAGATGCCTGCATCTTATCCTGTCTGAATGGTCGAGATCAGCTATGGTACGGGCTGTTTTCAGGAGACGGTGAAAGCCTCTCGCGGACAGACCGCATTTACTGAAACTGCTGTTTATGAGGCGCTCTTCCTTTAGTCCAAGCTTGCAGTAAATCTTTATTTCCTTTATTCCTATGTCTGAATTGAAATGAAGCTTTGTACCTTCATAGCGTTTTGCCTGAATTTCCACGGCATCGGAAATACGTTCACGTATCTTTTCAGAGGACTCTTCGGGAACCGATTCTCCCATGAGATCGTCAAAACTGATTTCGGAAGATTCTACACATATATCGATCCTGTCTAAAAGAGGACCGCTGATCCTGGAGAGATATTTGCTGATCTGAGCCGGAGTGCAGCTGCATTTATGCCTGTTTGGAAAATATCCGCATTTACAGGGATTCATGGCTGCGATAAGGAGGAAATCCGTCGGGAAGACACAGGAACCGGCAGTACGCTGGACATGGATGACCTTATCCTCTATTGGCTGACGGAGTATTTCAAGGGAAGACATGTTGAATTCTGGGAATTCATCTAAGAAAAGTACACCCCTGTGAGCCAGACTCACGGCTCCGGGTTTTGGAATCTTTCCGCCGCCCGCAAGGGCGTTTGCCGAGATGGTGTGATGGGGACTGACGAAAGGCCGTTTGGTTACAATGCCTTCTTTGCCTAAAAGACCTGCGACACTGTAGATCTTGGAAATTTCCAGACATTCATCGACAGTGAGGGGAGGAAGGATTGACGGGATGCACTTGGCCATCATTGATTTGCCGCTGCCCGGAGGGCCTATAAGGAGAATATTGTGCATGCCCGCCACCGCTACTTCAAGCCCTCTTCTGGCGGCCGGCTGGGCATGTACGCTGCTGAAATCCGCATCAACGGGCTGCGGCTTTGCAAGGGCATCTTTAAGCGAAAAACTGGTTGCTTTTATTTCGGTTTCTTCATTTATATATGCAACAGCTTCTTTAAGACTGTTCACACCTATGATTTTTATTCCTTCTACTGCTGCACCTTCCATGGCGTTTTCGGCAGGAAGGATAAAACGGTCACAGCCGTTCTGTCTGGCTTCAATGACCATGGGCAGTACACCCGTGATCGCCTTGACCTCACCGGACAGACTTAATTCGCCTGCGACAGCTGTGCCTGATAAACTGCTTCCTATAATGACGCCCATAGAAGAGAGAAGGGAAAAGGCAACTGCCAGATCATAAGATGAGCCGCTTTTTCTGACGTCTGCCGGAGAAAGATTTACGGTTATCCTCTTTGGCGGAAGTATAAAACCACTGTTTTTCATTGCTGTTTTAATGCGCTCTCTGGATTCTTTGACCTCACTTCCGAGAAAGCCAACCATTTCAAATACAGGCAGTCCGCCCGTAGAAATATCGGCTTCCGCAGATATCATGATGGCATTCATTCCGTACAGCGCAACTGTATTTATGCTGCTGAACATAAAACCTCCATAATTAGATATTATATTTTTTATGTATTGGGATTAAAAAGATGATATGATCCACGATTTCGTGAACGTGCAATAGAATATCGTGATTGAGTGTTTTTGTCAACCTAAAAAACAAAAACTTGCAAAGAATAAGAAAATGGTGTATAGTGGCTTCGATTTGTACTCGTTTTGAAAGTCTTTAAAAAGAATAGTAAAGGACTTTCAAAAAATATGAAAAAACCATGATTAACGGGATAAGGACGTGGGTTAATGGCAAAAAATCTTGTTATCGTCGAGTCACCGGCAAAGGTGAAGACAATAAAAAAATTTTTAGGAAAAAATTATTCTGTCGTGGCATCAATGGGACATGTTAGAGACCTGCCCAAGAGCCAGATGGGTATAGATATCGATAATGACTTCGAGCCTAAGTATATAACGATCAGGGGAAAGGGAGAACTGCTTTCCGAGCTTAGGAAAGAAGCAAAAAAGGCAGATACGATATATCTTGCAACTGACCCGGACCGTGAGGGAGAAGCCATATCATGGCATTTAAGAACGGCATTAAAACTTGATGGGGCAGACTCAAAGAAAAAAGTTGAGAGAATAACCTTTAACGAAATTACGAAAACTGCGGTAAAGAATTCTTTAAAGAGCCCCAGAGATATAGACATGAACCTTGTGGATGCCCAGCAGGCAAGACGTGTTCTTGACAGAATGGTGGGTTACAGTATATCACCTCTTCTCTGGGCAAAGGTTAAAAGAGGACTTTCAGCCGGAAGAGTCCAGTCTGTTGCACTGAGGATAATCTGCGAGAGAGAAAGTGAGATAGATGCTTTCATTCCGGAAGAATACTGGACCATAGAGGGAAGCTTCGGCGTAAAGGGTGAGAAAAAGCCCATCGAAGCCAAATTCCACGGAAGCATAAAGGAGAAGATCGCGATCGGTTCTAAGGATGAAGCAGATGCGATCATAAAATACTGTAAAAAGGCTGATTTCAAGGTCACTGATGTAAAGAACGGGGAGAGGGTGCGTAAGTCCCCGCTGCCTTTTACGACAAGTACCATGCAGCAGGAGGCATCTTCAGTACTGAATTTTGCAACGCAGAAAACGATGAGGATAGCCCAACAGCTTTATGAAGAGGGACTTATATCCTACCTTCGTACCGATTCGACACGTATTTCTGATGATGCCAAGGAAATGGCTGCAGATTATATAGAAAAGAATTACGGTAATGAATATCTTGCTGAACCAAACAGAAAGAAGTCGGATGCCAAGAAGATACAGGATGCACACGAAGCGATCCGCCCGACCGATCTTGAAAAGAGTCCTGTCGAGCTTAAGGACAGCCTTTCAAGAGACCAGTTCAGACTTTACCAGCTTATATGGAAGAGATTTATAGCAAGCCAGATGGCGCCTGCAAAATATGCCACAAAAAACGTGAAGATACAGGCAGGGGATAAGTATCTCTTTACAGCATCGGCTTCTAAGGTAAAATTTGCCGGTTTTATGAATGTTTATACAGAGAGCGGTGAAGAAAAGGTCGGAGGAAACGTTATTTCGGGAGAGATATCTACTGAAAGCATTATTTCTCTTGACGAAATAAACGGTAAGCAGCATTTTACGAATCCGAGTCCTCATTATACTGAGGCTTCGCTGGCGTTCTCCTGATTTTCTCGCTTCCAATCTTCTGG
>CAJORC010000367.1 GCA_905236615.1 uncultured Lachnospiraceae bacterium | reverse complement strand
GTTTTCTGAAAGTTCTTTCCTCGCAGAGCATAACGTAATTCCCTGCTTTCTCTTGTCATTATCTATCACACGAATATCAAAAATCCCTTTATCTATCAATTTTTGCCAGATAATCGGAAAACCGGGATGACTGCCAACCCAAACAAGAGAATCTACTCCCCGTTGAGCCAACGAGCTAATCACCACATCAGAGAGCCTTAGAATATAGTTTCTTTTTTTCATAGCTTATCTGCATTCACCTTTTCAGTGTAGACCTCACCCGGTTTTACCAGAAATTCATATGATGAGAAAGGCGCATGCGGATCTCTTTTACCCTCTGGCGGAAGTGTCATATAATTCCTATACATATATTTCAGAAACCCATCATAATCCTTGCTTCCGTAAAGCTTTTGTCCTTCAAAATCATACTCTGCCCGCTCTGTAAACCAGCTAACCGGCATACTGTATCTTTCTTTCAATTCATGTTTATAGTTTAATTTTCCAAAAGATGTAAAAAGCAAAATCCTCACCCTGCCAGAATGATATCCCTTGCTCTTTTTGATCATATTTCCAATGCGCCTGTAAACCCAGTCCACCGAAATCTTCGAAAGTAAGGAGTATACCGCCTTCACACCTCCGTGTTCTTGAAGCTTTCCAACTCTTGCCCAAAGAATCTTTCTGAGGAAAAAGCAATAAAAATTCTGTATCAGCTGTCCCGGAACAGTATTGGGAACAAAATCCATGGGAAAAATATCAATGAAAACACCTGTTTTTCCCTTCATATGCTCTTGTCCCGCACGTACACAGGAAGTACCCGTTCTCCTTAGCTTTCCATATCCCCACAAATAATCCGGATCCACGGAGTGATCCTGAAAAGTGCATATCCCCGGATTCAACTCTCCGGTCACACGGCGAAACTTCTCATAATCTTTCCGAAGCATCGCAATATCCGCATCATCATCCCAGGGAATATATCCTTTATGTCTGATAGCTCCTAGCAGAGTACCGCAAGTGATCACATATCGAATATTGTGCTTCCTGCACACACGATCTAATTCCTTCAGAAGATCCAGCTGCAGCAGCTGCATCTGCCTGAAATCCTCCTTTGGCATAATTACAGCTTTACTCATCTGTCATCTCCCAATATCGTACAGTCATTTCCTGCATAATAGTCACCTATGACACTTGATATCTGTATTGATACTTCTCTGCTTATACAGCTCAGGACATTCCCCTGTTTTATAGAGTGAAGAAAGGACAGATATTCATTTCTGATGCCCTCTCCATCCAATTGATAAAAGAACCTCTTGTTCTCCTCGGGATTCTCATAACGTATCTCAAAATAATCTGTCTTCCACCAAGGTGCCGGGATATAGATATACCCTTTTGTTCCTGATACTATCAACTCCCCCTCTGATTTCACTCCTTTGCCCACCTGAATAGAGGCAATGGCATTTGAATAAACAAAGGATACCCTTGTATAGGAATCATATTTTTCAGCCACATCAATAATCCGGCTTACTATACTCTTCCCTGTATATCCTGTCCCGAATATCTGAAAAACGGGAAGCATGGCTGTAGGTCCCCAGGCGCAGATACTGTTCTGTGATTTTTCAGCACTCCAGTTCTCACGCTGCATATCTCTTAGGCTTGTACAAGTGGCATCTACAGATACGGCATCACCTATCAGTCCATTTTTAACCATTAAAATAAAACGATTATATGCCGTAGAGTATGCGGTCTTTACCGCCTCCATAAGAATAAGTTTTTTCGAATCAGCAAGCTCAAACAACTCTCTGCATGTATCACCGTTTAACGTAATTGGTGCTTCACATAGAACATGGCAGTCGCTATCTAAAGCCGAACGTATGAACTCCTCATGCCTTGAAGGATGACTTACGATATAGACAGCATCGCAATTATCCAGTAATTCGTTGTAATTAGGGAACCACTTTATATATGGGTCAACGCAATCATCTAACGGACGTTCAGAGAATGCTCCTACGAATTCCAACCCGTCAACATGAGCGCTTTCTTCATAGTATTTTTGAAATACGGAAGACTCAACGCTACCTACCATTCCCAAACGGATGCGTTCTTCACTGCTTCTTATATCAGTACTTGATACTCCTTCTGTCCGTTCCAGATATATTACTTCACAGAATTCTCTTAAATAGTCGAATTTTCCATCCCAGTCAGAACCAACAGTAAAAATATCCGCACCATACTGCCGTATATCATCTATCTTTTGTCCTTCGTATTCTTCTATTAAAATCTTGTCCGCAAGACCGGTTGATTTCACGGCTTCAATCCGTTCCATTAATGACTGCCTGACATTGATCTTGCCCCTTTTACGATCAAACTCCTCAGATGTCACCCCTACTATGAGGTAATCTCCAAGAGCTTTGGCACGCTCCAATAAACGTATATGACCATAATGCAGCATGTCAAAAGTTCCGTAAGTAATAACCTTACGCATACGAGCTGTCTCCTGTCACATCCAATTCAATTAATGCATCCATAAACCTCTGCATGTACTTCTTTTCACCTGTGGTCACCCTGAGGCATTTCCCCATTTTCCCGATTCCTGAATATGATTTAGCCAGTATCCTTTTATCATTACGCAATTTTTTGATAAGCTCGTCTGCATCCGTATGCGGTTTAATAAACAGAAAATTTCCCTCTCCTGCGAAAAAATCATATCCTCTTTCCTTCAATTGTCCTAAAAGATACTGCCGCCCCTCTTCGTGCACCCTGACCAGATTCTCAATCATATTCCCAGACTCTATTATCTTCTCTGCAAAGAGTACCGCGAATATATTAATGTTATGCGGTGTGCACAACTTCTGAATCATCTGAATGTCATCCGGATGACCTACTACATATCCCAACCTGCATCCGGCCATGGAAAAAAGTTTACTGGTTGTTCTTGTAACAAACACATGCCTTCTTTCAAGGGCATATCTTATATATGACTTATCGCAAAAGTAAAAGTATGCTTCATCGATCAGAACTGTTACATCGTGTTGTTCCGCTGTATCAAGTAATTCTTCAATTTCTTCATCCGAATAAACATTTCCAATAGGATTATTGGGATTTAACAGAATCAATAGCTGCGTATCATCAGAGATTTTTTCAATGATTCTCTCTATTGGCATTTCCATATCGTCCGTATACGATACCGGGACAAATTCTCTCCCATACATGGAAGCATATACCTCAAACATGG
>CAJORC010000366.1 GCA_905236615.1 uncultured Lachnospiraceae bacterium | reverse complement strand
GCTTTTCGGCGCAACTTTTCTTACGGTATTTCCGTCTACCAGATAACGCTCTGTGCCGCTGTTATGACTTTTTCTGCGTGATGCAGAGCTTCTTCTGTTCTGACGTCTTGCCATAGTCACCCTCCCTTCTGTACTTTAAGCCCTTTCGAAAATTCGGAGCTTTGCACTCTTCGACCTCGAATTTTCTTCCATTTCTTCCTCTGAAGGAAGAATGGGCTTTCTGCTTATAACTCTTCCCTTTGATTTCTTTCCGCATACACATACCGGGAATTCCGGCGGACAAGTACACGGATTCTCATTCCTCTTAAAAATAGTTTTAACTATTCTGTCTTCTAACGAATGGAAGGTGATTATGCATAATCTTCCACCTTCATCAAGCGAATCTATCATGCTGTCTAAGGTACCTTCAAGAACATCAAGTTCATGATTTACCTCGATCCTTATAGCCTGAAAAGTCCGCTTTGCGGGATGTCCTCCCATTTTTCTGATCTTCATCGGGATTGATTCTTTGATTATTTCCGAGAGTTCAAGAGTTGTTCTGACAGGCTTATTCTGCCTTGCCGCGCAGATATGCTTGGCGATGTTTTTAGCGAACTTATCCTCTCCATAATCCCTTATCAGTCTGAATAACTCGTTTTCCGAATACTCATTAACTATCGTATAAGCAGTCAGCGGATTCCGGTCATCCATCCTCATGTCAAGCGGAGCATCCTCCATGTAGGAAAATCCCCTATCAGCTGTATCAAGCTGATAGGATGACACTCCTAAATCTAACAGTATCCCGTTGACCCGGCCCACACCCAGGTCATTAAGGACATCGCGAAAATTGCAATAATTGCTTCTTATAACCTTAGTAAATTCACTGTATGGCTTCAGACGTTCGGTCGCGGTTTCGATCGCCGCCTCGTCCTGATCAAGTCCTATCAGGCGTCCGCCCTTTGTTGGATCCAGTTTCGATGCAATCACAGACGAATGTCCGGCACCGCCGACAGTTCCGTCGACGTATATCCCGTCAGGTCTGATATTCAGCCCTTCGATAGTTTCATTCAGCAAAACCGATTTGTGATTGAATTCCACACTCATAAATTGAACCCTATGTCACCAAGACTCTCAGCCATATCCTCTATATTTTCCGGGGCTGAAGCTGAAGCCCACCTTTCGGCGCTCCATATTTCGACCTTGTCGCCCACACCGACAAGTACCACATCTTTTGTCAGCCCCGCATGTTCACGCAGTTGTGAAGTTAAAAGTGTCCTGCCCTGCTTATCAAGCTCGGCTTCTATGGCTCCTGACATAAAAAATCTCTTTACAGCTCTTGTCTCTTTCTTTGCGGAGGGCAAAGATTTGAGCCAGTTATCGAGTTTTTCCCACTCTTCATCGCTGTAGGCGTTCAGACAGCCGTCAAGTCCTTTTGCTATCCAGAATTTCTCGCCCAGTCCCTCACGGAACTTTGCGGGAATTATCAGCCGTCCCTTGGCATCAATTGTGTGATTATATTCTCCGGTAAACATGTTTATCACCACTATTTCGATGCTTTACGCCAGTTTCTTAGGATTTTATTAAAAATCCACCACTTTCCACCACATTTTGACACTTCCTACCACTTACCCGTTCATTTTAGCGCAAATTCCACCAATACGCAACACCTCTTAAGTTCCGAAAACATCGACATTTGTATTTACATAAATGCAAAACGCAAGATGTTGTATTGCTATTTAAGCAATCAATCAACATCTTGCGTTTATTTTTCTTAAAAAAATTGTATTTAATTACGAACAGCGTGTTTCCGCTTATTCTCAACAGACAACACCATCAGTATAAGCATCTCAGATGCCTAATTCTTCAAATGCCTTGTCAAATGGGGCTTTAGCTATACCCTTTTCGGTTATTATGCCGGTTATAAGATCATGCTCCGCATAATCAAAGGCAGGATTGAAAGCATCTATTCCCTCAGGTGCCATCCGTTCTTTGTACCACATTTTCGTTATTTCTTCCGGATCCCTCATCTCGATCGGAATATCATCACCTGTGGCAGTCTTAAGATCGATCGTTGAAGAAGGAGCACAGATGTAAAAAGGTATTCCGTAGTGTTTTGCAAGGATCGCAACGCCCGAAGTTCCTATTTTGTTTGCAGAGTCACCATTTCTTGCAACTCTGTCACAGCCTACGAATATAATGTCTATCTTTCCCTGCTTCATAAGCATTGATGCCATATTATCGCACTGAAGCGTTGTTTTAATTCCCGCATTGTAAAGCTCAAAAGCCGTAAGTCTCGCTCCCTGCAGAAGAGGTCTTGTCTCATCGCAGTAAACGTGCATATCAGAACCCTTCCAGCCATGCTCCAGCGCGGTATACATCGGCGCTGTTGCCGTACCGTATTTTGCAGTTGCCAGCGTTCCTGCATTACAGTGGGTAAGAATACCTATTTCCCTGCCGTCTTTCTTTAATTCCTTTAAAAGACCGAAGCCAAGTTCACCGATATTTCGGCTGATAGCAACATCCTCATCCCTTATCCTCTGCGCTTCCTCAAAAAGCAGCTCCTTTATCCTGCCCACAGCCTCATTCTTAACTTCCCGAACCTTATCATCCATTCTGTTCAGTGCCCAGAAAAGATTAACAGCTGTCGGTCTTGAAGAAGCAAGATAATCCTTCAGCTCCTTAAATTCTTTATAAAATTCATTATAATCATCTGTTTTAATCTTATTTGCCAGAACTGCGATACCATAAGCCGCACTTACTCCGAT
>CAJORC010000365.1 GCA_905236615.1 uncultured Lachnospiraceae bacterium | reverse complement strand
CTCAGACCGGGACGTTTTGACAGACGTATAATCGTTGACAAGCCTGATCTTAAGGGAAGGATTGAGACACTTAAGGTTCATGCGAAAGATGTAAAAATGGATGAAAGCGTTGACTTTGATGCGATCGCACTTGCAACAAGCGGAGCGGTTGGATCAGACCTTGCGAACATGGTAAATGAAGCTGCGATCAATGCAGTAAAGTCAGGCCGTAATCTTGTTAATCAGAAAGACCTTCTTGATGCGGTGGAAGTTGTCCTTGTCGGTAAGGAAAAGAAGGACAGGATAATGAGCCAGAAGGAGAGGAAGATCGTTTCCTACCATGAGATCGGTCATGCTCTTGTGTCAGCATTACAGAAGAACAGCGAACCCATACAGAAGATAACCATAATCCCAAGAACAATGGGAGCTCTCGGCTATGTAATGAATGTTCCGGAGGAAGAAAAGTATCTTGAAAGCAAAGATGAGCTTCATGATATGATCGTTTCCCTCGTTGGCGGACGTGCAGCAGAGGAGATCGTTTTCGATACGGTGACTACCGGTGCTGCCAATGATATTGAAAAAGCAACAAATCTCGCAAAGAACATGGTAACCCGTTACGGAATGAGTGAAAGGTTCGGACTTATGGGCCTTGCGAGGGTTGAGGACCAGTATCTTAGCGGAAGGACTGTACTTGACTGTTCGGATGAGACAATTGCCGCAGTTGACGAAGAAGTTTCGAAGATACTTAAGGAAGCCTATGAAGAAGCCAAATCGCTTTTGAGCGAGAACCGCAGTCTTCTTGATAAGCTTGCTGATTTCCTTATTGAAAAGGAAACTATAACCGGTAAGGAATTTATGAAGATATTCCGTGCTGAAAAAGGGATAGAAGAGCCTGAGGAAGAGAAAGAGGAAAAACATATTTCTCTGACAGCTGATGACTCATCCGAACTTAAGAAAGAGTCAGAAGAAAAGGTGAATCTTAAAAAAGAGGCTGAAGCTGAAAAAGCCAATCTGCCATGGGGATTTGATTCCAGTCTTATTCCTGATGCAAGCGGCGATAAAGCAGGTAAAACTTCAGCGCCCGAAACAGACAGTGTATTATAAGCAATAAAAAACCCCTGCAGATCTTTGAAAGACCTGCAGGGGAATTTTTTATCCTGATATTTATTTCCTGAAAAGTTTGTAAAGTGTTGTCGAAAGTGCTGTTGTTACAAGGCAGCAAACGACAGCTTCGATCAGACCCTGGGCACCTACAAAGGCAAAGACGAAAGTAAGAGGATTGCTTACGCCGAGTGCTGCTACAAAGCCCTGAATAACAGGTGCATTGTAGAAGAATAATACAAGTGAACCCATGAAAAGAATGGTGTTCAGCAGAGGGCAAGCAAGTCCTGAAACAAAGAATGAAATCTTTGAGGTAGCCTTGACGGAACGAAGACTCTTAAAGATAAGACCTGTAAGAAGTCCTTCAAGGCAGCGGGCAACAACTGTCATGCAGAAAAATCCGAAGATGTTTAAGCTTATAAGTGATGCAAAAGTGCCTGTAAAGCCGTTTACAAATGATGTGATACCGAAAGCTGTTCCGCATACCGCACCACCGACGGGCCCGAGCATGATAGCTGCGATCGATACGGGTATCGTAAGAAGAGTTATGGATAAGCCCGGAGTTTTGAAGTATCCGAGGGGCGTCATAGCCATAACGAGGGTAATGGCAACCATAAGTGCCAGTTCTACCATATACTTTGTTCTTGCCTGAGCATTTACTGCTGATTCATTAACTACTGCTGTTGATGATGTTCTCATTGTTTCCTCCCTTTCCGGTCATGTTGCCGCAGAATTATAGCATACACGCCAAAACAGATAAATAAAATGTAATATTTGAACGTTTATTCAGGGGGAAGATCAGCAAAATAGCAGTCAGAAAAGTAATCGTGATGTGCATTGCACAAAAATAAAAGAAAGGTTAAAAGTTAGTCGCCGCTTCGGGTCAACCCTTTGTCATAAGGAAATAATATGCTATTATAACTTTACTGATGCATCTTCATCTGAATGAATAACGCTCAAGTGGATAGTATCATGAATATTAAAGAAATGCAATAAAAAAAGAGAGAAAAAATGGAATTCGATATAGAGGAAAATTTGGCAAAGCTGCCGAAAAAACCGGGAGTTTATATAATGCATGCCGAGAATGATGAGATAATATATGTCGGCAAGGCAGTCAACCTTTTCAACAGGGTTCATTCGTATTTCAGAAATACGAAGAAAAGCCCGAAGATTGAGAAAATGGTGACTCATATTAACTATTTTGAGTATATAATCACAGACTCCGAGCTTGAAGCGCTGGTGCTTGAAAGCAATCTCATAAAGAAGCACAGACCGCGCTACAATACAATGCTCAAGGATGATAAAAGCTATCCTTATATCAAAGTTACGGTTGATGAGGATTATCCGAGGATACTTTTTTCGCGGAAACCGCAGGGTGATACTGTGACGAGACGCTCTAAGGCAAAATTTTTCGGCCCCTACACTTCTGCATGGGCAGTACGGGATACGATAGAACTTATAAACAAGATATTCAAGCTTCGCACCTGTAACCGGAATCTGCCCAGAGACGTTGATAAATCAAGACCTTGTCTGAATTATCATATTAATATGTGTCAGGGACCATGTAAAAGCGGCTGTACAGATCCTGAAAAATACTCGGAATCTGTGAACGGTGCAGTTGATTTCCTGAACGGTAATTACAAACCCATACTGGGAATGCTGGAAGAACGTATGTTAAAGGCTTCCGAGGATATGAGATACGAGGATGCGGCAGGCTGGAGAGATCTT
>CAJORC010000364.1 GCA_905236615.1 uncultured Lachnospiraceae bacterium | reverse complement strand
GAAACAATGGCAGAACTGAAGCGGGGACTACAAAGGACAGAACTTGCTAAAAAATCCGGAGTATCTGATGGCGAGGGGCTTACAAAAGCACTTCGGGAACTTGAACAGTGCGGTTTTATCAGACAGTATAATAATGTAACAACTAATAAAACGGGATATTTTTATCAGGTAGTTGATCCATTTGTGCTCTTTAGTTTGCATTTTATCCGTGACAAACAGATCAAGTCCTGGCAGACATTTATTAAATCACCAGAGTATTATGCCTGGAGGGAAAACGCTTTCGAAATTGTATGCCTTTTACATGTTCCGCAGATAAAATCAGCTCTCGGTATTTTGGGGGTTGAAAGCTCAGAATACTCTTGGAAGAGTAAAAAGAAAACTGGAGGTGCTCAGATAGACCTTCTGATAGACAGGGCAGATGATGTAATAAATCTTTGCGAGATGAAATGTACTGATAAGGAATTTGAAATAAGCAGTAAATACAAGGAAGACCTTATAAACAAGGTTGATACGTTTATCGAGGAAGTACAGCCAGGTAAGTCAGTTCATATCACACTGATAACGTCAAATGGCTTTAAAAAGAATGAGCATGCGGAGGTTATTCAAAACATAGTTAGTCCTGATAAGTTATTTACAGTAATATGAGAATGAGAGAAGGAAGCCCTGGATTGATTTTTGTATTCTGTTAACTTGCCATGAATAGAAGAGTGGTATCAGTCATTTTCAATTGCAACAATAAGATCGGAAAAGTCATATTCAACATCGGAGAGATTTTCCACGAGACATTTAGAGTTTTTTTCTATGGTCTGAATACCCTCTTCATTGAGTTTTTTCATATCTTTGCGTCGCAAGGCGACTTTTTCCTTCTTGGCGGACATTCCATTGCCATTGATCTCGCCATTATCCGAAACAACCCTGTGAGAATTTATGGCATAAATCCACATACCTGTAGCCTCTTTATATTCATCCCAGTTAGAAGAAACATCAATATTCATATTTGCCGTACTGCAGGCATAAATTCCAAAAAGTATGGATTTGACCCTGCCGATCGTTGCTACCTTTCCTTTCGGAATGGTGCTAATAATTGAAGCAATTGCCTCTTTAGATATGACTGCTGTATCTTCATCTGATTTCAGTGCAGGGAGAATAAGCGGTTTGTAAAGCTTTGGTTTTGACCAACGGCTGACTTTGGCACCAGATTCGGAAGAGAAAATTACTCCATCATCTTCTTTTTTTGAAGATTTTTCTGATGTTTCAGAAAAAAATGTTGAAGCTGAGGCTAAAGGGTTAAAATCATCTTCTTTGAGACCGCTAACAACATAGCCTTGGAAATCATCAATACTCATTTTACTGCCATCAGCCTTATATAGTGAGCCAATGTCCTTTAGTATGGCGATAATTGCATCAATGCTTTCATTGTTATTTGTGATGATCATATAGTCAAGTTCTCCTGTATGCTAATAATTCTATCTGATAGAAAACGGCTGAGAATTTATCGATTCCCAGCCGAAATGTGAATCATCTGCACGAAAACACATAATCTGTCATATATACAATTATAAGCTTATCGCATGTAATGGCAAGAGTGTATGCAATAAAAATTATTCACTTTTGATACAGTTCTGTGCACTTGCTGCGCTGAACGTAAGAAACATAAAGTAGGAAATAGGGATTTGCCACATTTCCGTGGGCAATCTTAAGTCGGCTAAGGAACTGGGGTTGAGCTTTGTAAAAAAATAGTTTATTCTAAAGTTCTTAGGTAGAAGCTTGAAAACATGGATAAATACTTTAGTTGAGACTTATAGCATTTTATGGATAATAAGATAGTACACGAAAAATTTGAATTAGTTAATAAGACAGGAATCTGCAATCGTTGGAGCAAAAAGACAGACCGAAATTAAAGGACTCATTCTATGGTATCCGGCTTTCATTATCCCTAAAGAAGCCGAAGAACGATTCCAGAACAATATTAATGAGGTATTTGGTCATGTAGTCAGCGTGCCCGAAATCATAAGTCTCCATAAGTAACATAAAAGTCCATAAAAGCCGATATTTACGAGCAATAGAAGGTTTCATATTTCATATAAGTCGATGGAACTAATATATAACTCGATAGCAAAAGGGCGTAAGATGGGCGTAAAATGAAACTACCCTTGAGCTCAGTATAACGAAAAAATAAAGCCTACCGATTTTAGTCCAATATCATTAAGTTAAGAGTCGATTTTGATAATCGGCAAAAAAAAATGCTCCCAACCGAAGTTGAGAGCATTTTGTGATTCTGAATATTAAGCCACCTTTGAGTAGTCAATAACCGAAATATCTTGCAAAACAGTTTTGGCCGAATCAACGATTCTTTCTAACTGAGCAGACACGTCGTCGGTAAAGGTGATTTCTCCACAAATCTGACATTCAAGACAAGGCACATTACGTATAACTATAATGCAACCTTTATATTCCACTGTAAAAGTGGTAAATGTCTTGATTTTATCATCTTCAAAACAAGCATTGCACATAGCTATTTCTCCTTTCTTGTCCTGTAATCGTTTTCCCAATGTTCGTCATCAGGATGGTATGCAGAAATAATAATGATTCTTCTTCCATTAAACCCGACAACAACATGAAGCGCACCATCTTTCCTTTCTCTAATATTCCAAATTCAGAGAAAGTCCCTGAAGGACTCCCTCTGTTTTCCCAAAGGGAATCCTTCTTGGTAAGGATATTATAGCATATTCTGCTCAGTCGTGCCACATTCTTTAGCGACTAACGCATCAATCTTCTCATCAAAGAATGTTACCGTATCGCTTTCTGAAGAGTACAGATAATCATTTGCCCATTCTCTTAATACAGTTAAACACTCATCTGAATCATACGTCTGAAGTAATTCGCTTACTTTGGCCTCCTGTATGGTGCTGCAAGAAGCCTCTTTTATTCCCCAGAGTCTTGCAAACGCCACAACTATAGAATCTGTCATCGTCATCTAGTTTCCTCTTAATCTTTCCGACAGCTTCCCATTAGGCTGTCTATCTTTACATCCGTAGAAGCGGCTTTAAAGAAGCTCTTGGATGAGGGGTATGTTATAAAATATGGATCAGGGAAGAATACCTTTTATTCCAAAGCTTTCTGATATTCCTAATTAGATGGCAAAAATAGGACAAAGAAAATGGGGATGGGAGAAAAACATGAAGTGCATTAGTAATTGAATATTGTAATACTGTCTAGGGTAGAGTTTTATATCGGACTTATTAGTGTAGACCTTTTAAACTGACTATTAGATGGCTTTGAACAGGGATCTGTGTAAATTATAAGTATAATTAAGTGGGGATTTGCGTATATTTTTGATTTACTTGAATGGGGATTTGCGTTATACTCGTATCAGAAAGGCGGATTTACATGAGAAACACAGTGTTTAAAAGAAAAATATATGAAGACTTGCTTGAATGGAAAGAGAACCGTAGTGATAAATACGCGCTTCTTATAAAAGGAGCACGACGTGTTGGCAAATCCACTATAGCCGAAGAGTTTGCTAAAAACGAGTTTAGATCATATATCCTGCTGGATTTTGCGCATGCCAGCAAAGAGATAATAGAATTATTTGATGATACTTATAACTTGGATTTTTTCTTTTTACAGTTACAGCAGTTAACTCGAACAAGACTTTATGAAAAGGAATCAGTAATTATATTTGATGAAGTTCAATTACTTCCAAAAGCAAGACAGGCAATTAAGTACCTGGTTGCTGATGGAAGATATAAATATATCGAGACAGGTTCTTTAATCTCCATAAAAAAGAATACAAAAGATATTTTACTTCCAAGTGAGGAACATAAAATATCCATGTATCCTATGGACTTTGAGGAATTCTTATGGGCAATAGGTGATGAGATCACGGCTGAAACCATTAAAACACTTTTGAAATATAAAAAAGCCGCTGGAAATTCTATGCACAGAAACCTAATGAGAATTTTCAGATTGTACATGCTTATTGGTGGTATGCCACAGGCAATTGAAACATATCTGGAAACTAATAATCTGCAGGCAGTGGATGAAACAAAAAGAGAGATTGTAGATCTCTATGAAGAAGATTTCACAAAAATTGATAGTTCAGGGTTAGCTGGTGATATGTATGATGCCATACCGGCCAATCTAAGTGGAAATGCATCCAGATATGTTTTAGCTAGTGCAAGAGAAGGTACAAGGGCTGATCAGGTTGCTGATCTGTTACCTGATATGCTAAGCTCATACACAGTTAACATTGCCTATCATGCTAATAATCCTGGCGTGGGGATGGCTTTGGAAAGAGACCCGGGACGGTACAAGCTTTTTACGTCTGATGTGGGTCTATTCATAACTCTCGCATTTAAAGATAAGAATTACACTGAAAATGTTATATATAATAAGCTGCTGTCAGATAAGCTGGAAGCTAATTTAGGTTATGTATATGAAAATGTGGTCGCTCAAATACTTAAGGTAAAAGGCAATAATTTGTTTTACTACACTATGGAGAGTGAAACATCAAACCATTTATACGAAATCGATTTTATTATATCGGTCGGTGATAAAATAAGCCCGATAGAAGTTAAGTCTGGGAATTATAGAGCTCATAAGTCTTTGGATGTCTTCTGTGATAAGTTTAGCAAACGTGTAAAGGATAAATATGTTGTTCATACAAAGGACTATAAATGGGAGAATGGAATTAATTATATTCCGGTGTATATGTTGCCTTTTTTATTAGACGATTGATCCTTGATGCAGTTTTCG
>CAJORC010000363.1 GCA_905236615.1 uncultured Lachnospiraceae bacterium | reverse complement strand
GAGCGGTGATGAACGAACCCCACACACTCGTACATCGAAGTAACCCGCCTATAAAATTTAACGAACTTCTTTTTCATACTCAGCCGGCATAGCAAGCTATGCCGGCTACCTCCCTTTTAAAGGGTTTTGTTGCTGCTCACTCTCATGCAGCCGCATCGACAACGTGATTTTTAGAATTGTCTTAAAAATTGTATTTTATTTCTTCACATATCAATCCAAAAATGTTAATATAAAGGTTATGGTAAAAGCTTTTATTAGCTTTATTATTTCGGACGGAGGTATCTTATGGCAACAGTTGCGCTGAAAAGTTTCATCGAAAAAATGGAACTTACCAATCTGACACCGGAAATAGATATAGAAAAGGCAGTGATCGGCTCGCCTGAGATCAACAGACCGGCTCTGCAGCTCACAGGATTTTTCGAGCATTTTGACACGGGAAGGGTTGAGATAATCGGTTTCGTGGAATATTCATACATGCAGCAGCTTGATGAGGCGAAAAAAGAGGAAATATATTCCCGCCTTCTGGATCCGGCTATACCGGCTTTCATTTTTTGCAGGGATTTAGAGCCTGATGAGACATTTATGAGGTTTGCAAAGGAAAACGGTGTACCTGTCCTTAAAACATCAAAATCAACATCTGACTGCATGGCACAGATAATCAGATGGCTTAATGCAAAACTTGCCCCATGTATTTCCATACACGGCGTTCTGGTTGACGTTGACGGTGAAGGTGTACTTATAACAGGTGAGAGCGGTATCGGTAAGAGCGAAGCTGCTCTGGAACTTATAAAAAGAGGACACCGACTTATCTCGGATGACGTTGTTGAAATAAGAAAAGTCTCCGATGATTCGCTTATCGGTTCGGCACCGGATATCACAAAGCACTTTATTGAGCTCAGGGGTATCGGTATCGTTGATGTAAAGGCACTTTTCGGTGCTATAAGCGTTAAAGATTCCGAAGAGATCAGTCTTGTGATAAAGCTTGAGGACTGGGATAAGGAAAAGGAATATGACAGACTTGGCCTTGATGAAGAATACACCGAATATCTTGGTGTTAAACTTGTCTGCCATTCGATCCCTATAAGACCGGGACGAAATCTTGCCATAATCTGTGAAACAGCAGCGATTAACTACAGACAGAAGAAGATGGGTTACAATGCTGCAAAAGAACTCTATAAGAGGGTTCAGGAAAATCTTGCAAAGAGAAATGATGAAGGATGACATCCTGCATTTCTAAATACATTTAATGAGGAGAAAAGGTATTATGAAAAAGTACGCAATAGGAGTAGACGTGGGGGGAACCTCGGTAAAAATGGGGCTGTTCACAAATGCAGGTGAATTAGTTGAAAAATGGAGCATTCCCACAAATGTTGACAATAACGGAGAGGCGATCCTTCCGGATATTGCAAAGTCTGTAAAGAAGAAAATGGCTGAAAAGAATCTTACCGAAGCAGACGTTGAAGGTGTTGGAATCGGTCTTCCGGGACCTGTTGATAATACAGGTGTTATCAGAATGGCTGTAAATCTTCATTGGAACGAGGTTTTTAATGTAGCTGAAAAGCTTTCGGGACTCCTTGACGGAATGAAAGTTAAAGCCGGAAATGACGCGAATGTTGCAGCCCTCGGTGAGTGCTGGGCAGGAAGCGGAAAAGGTTATCATGACCTTGTAATGGTTACTCTGGGAACCGGTATCGGCGGCGGTGTCATCATAAACGGAGAGATCCTTGCAGGTGTGACCGGTGCTGCGGGAGAGATCGGTCATATCCATGTAAAAGATGATGAAGAAACTGCATGCAACTGCGGCAATCACGGATGCCTTGAGCAGTATGCATCAGCTACGGGTATTGTAAGACTTCTTGAGAGAGAACTTGCTGCCAGCGATGAGGACAGCGTAATGCGCACAAAGAAGCATACTGCAAAAGATGTATGGGATGCGGTCGAGGAAGGCGATGCTCTTGCAACAAGAGTTGCTGAAAAATTCGGTGCATATCTCGGAAAGGCACTTTCGGGTATTGCAGCTGTATTAAATCCCGAAATTATCGTTATCGGCGGCGGAGTAAGCCTTTCAGGTGAGGTTATCATGCCGTTTATTACAAAGAACTTTAAGGAAAACGTATTCCACGCAAGCCGTGATACCAAGTTCACAAGAGCCGAACTCGGAAATGACGGCGGAATTTACGGCGCTGCAAAATTAGTACTTTAACAGATAGTATGATATAAAGATTTATGAACGAGTATTTTCTTGAAAATATAAAGAAACTGCTGCCCGACGAAAGGATAAAGGTTGATGAGCCAATGAAGCTGCATACCACCTTTCGTGTCGGCGGTGGGGCTGATCTTTTTTTGCAGCCTGAAAATAAGGAAGAACTGTCTTCTGTGATAAAATTTCTGGCTGTTTCCGAACGTGAATATTTTATTCTGGGTAACGGCAGCAATCTTCTTGTGGGAGATCACGGATACCGCGGAGTCGTTGTAAAGATTTCCAAGGGTTTTGACGATATAGAAACTGACGGTGTCAGGATAAAGGCAGGTGCGGGAGCGATGCTTTCAAAAGTTGCATCTGTGGCTCTTGCCTCTTCTCT
>CAJORC010000362.1 GCA_905236615.1 uncultured Lachnospiraceae bacterium | reverse complement strand
CTCGAAGACGATCCTTGGCTGGTTCTTCATTATCCTGAACTGACAGATCCTGTCGTCAAAAGAAACATGAGTGTCTCTCATCGCAAGTACAGGCACAAACCACTGATCATTGTCACCACTGTACGAACAGTCAATGACACCCATGTGATTAGTCTGTATAAGTCCGAAATTCTTAAATGTAGAGCTTCTCGGAACCACATGTGCCTCATAGCCCTCCGGAAGTTTCATTGCTATACCGAGGGGGATCATGTGGAACTCACCCTGCTTTAAGTCAACGTCTTCCGCACTCCTTAAGTCGATCCAGTCCGACTTTCCGTCTATATATTCGAGCTTTGTGATCTTGTCATTTATGTATCTGATTTCTATTTTTTCACTTATCTTTTCCATTTTGCTCCTTAGCTTAAAAATCACGTCAGTTCTTCTGCTTTGGCAGCGTAAATATAAATTCCGTTCCCACGCCTTCTGTTGAAATGACGTTTATATTCTCATTATGTGCCTGAACGATCTCCTTAACTATCGAAAGTCCAAGGCCGGTTCCTTTCTTGTCCTTGCCCCTTGAAAGGTCCGTTTTATAAAATCTGTCAAAAACAAGCTTCACCGAATCTTTCGGAATACCGATACCCGAGTCCTTTACGGAAACAAATACCTTATCATTTTTTTCGGTAGTCTCAATCTTTATGATCGAATTATTATGAGAAAACTTGATCGCATTATCCAGAAGATTGTAAAGCACCTGCTGTATCTTACTCATATCCGCATGCACAAAAAGCGTTTTCCCCGAAAGGATAAGCTCAATGGATATCTTTTTCTCCTTGCAGATACCGCCGAAGGTTTCGGCTGTCCGCCTGATAACGGCATTTATGTCAAAATTCGATATTTCAAGCACAAGACCTCCCTTATCAAGGGTATTCAGTTCTAGAAGTCCGCTTGTAAGTTTTGTCAGACGCTCGGTTTCGTTCTTGACGATCACCAGATATTTCTCGTGCATCTCCGGCGGTATCGTCCCGTCTATCATCGCCTCCAGATAGCCTCTTATGGAGGTCAGCGGTGACCTGAAATCATGAGAAACATTAGCGATAAATTTCCTCTGGTTATCCTCCGACCTTGCAATCCGGTGCGCCATATAGTTAAGGGTATCCGAGAGGTATCCCATCTCGTCGTGTGACCCGTTGGTCTTCAGCTGATAAGTCAGATTGCCGTTGGCATACTCTTCCGCCGCTTTCGTGATGCGGTTCAGCGGCCAGTAAACCGCAAAAGTAAATACCACAAGAATTAGAAGCGAGAGGAGCATAAATATTCCCAGCGCAATATAGGAAATATTCAGGATCGCATTTCTCGAGCTCACAATGGAACTCAGACTCTGATGAATTACCACATATCCTATCACCTTGTAATTGGAAGTTATCGGTGCAAATACCGAAAGCATTTCCTCATTAAAGGCGCCGTAGAAATTTCCGGTCATATAATAGGTTCCGGTTGCCGAAGGATCAAAATCAGCATAAACGCTTTCGCCGTCATCGTAATGTCCTCTTGAATCAAAGAGCACCTTCGAAGAATTATTTATGACCCAGATATTTGCGGATATATAAGTATCGATCGCCTTAAGCTGTGATTTTGCAGCTTCAGTACCGCTCTCATCATTCGAATAGATCCGGAGCGCATAGCTCGACGCAACAAGCTGCGCCTCTCTGTAAAGAGAGCCGGCCTGTACTTTTGTGAGATGCTTTAAGGTCATGCGGGAAGTCAGCGTCGCTATGGTAATTACCGCCAGAATACCGAAAAGTATATAAGCCGCCAGAAATTTCAGGTAAAGCGTACGCTTCATTTTCATGACGTCTTTCCGTTTCTCCTTTTCTGTATAAAGGTATTTATCCTGTCTAAAGCGATCTTCAGGTTTTCGATGGAGTATGCGTAAGAAATTCTCACGAAGCCTTCTCCGCTGGCACCAAATGCGGTTCCCGGAACTACCGCAACTTTCTCTTCCTTAAGCAGTTCCGTGGCAAATTCATCTGATGTCATACCGAATTCCGAAATATCGGGAAATACATAAAATGCGCCGTAAGGCTCAAAGCAGGGAAGTGACATCTTCTTAAATTCATTCATAAGAAATCTTCTTCTCTGATTGTATGCCTCTTTCATTTCCGCAACATCCGCATCGCCGTGCTTAAGTGCCTCGACTGCCGCATACTGGCTGGTTGTGGGAGCGCACATAATGCAGAACTGATGCAGTTTCGTCATCTGCGTTATTATAATCTCCGGTCCGCAGCAGTATCCAAGCCTCCATCCCGTCATGGCAAACGCCTTCGAAAAACCGTTTATAAGGATCGTCCTTTCCCTCATTCCCGGGAGAGAGGCGATACTTACATGCTCTTCCTTGTAACTCAGCTCAGAATAGATCTCATCACTGACCACGAAGAGGTCATGCTTTTCTATTACTTTTGCGATTGCTTCAAGGTCAGAACGCTCCATGATAGCTCCCGTCGGATTGTTGGGGAACGGGAGGATGAGCACCTTTGACTTTGGTGTTATCGCAGCTTCAAGTTCTTCAGCCGTCAGACGGAATTCATTCTTTGCCTTAAGGTCTATCACAACCGGCTTTCCGCCTGCCATTATAGTACAGGGTACATACGAAACGTAACTGGGCTCAGGTATTATGACTTCATCATCCTGATTGAGCATTGCCCTGAGCGCAAGGTCTATCGCCTCGGAACCGCCGACGGTAACGAGCACTTCCTTTAACGGATCGTATTTTGCAATCCCTCTCCTGTCGATATATTTTGAGATCTCCGTGCGGAGCTCCTTTAATCCTGCATTTGAAGTATAGAAAGTACGGCCCTTTTCAAGGGAATATATACCCTCGTCCCTGATATGCCATGGTGTATCAAAATCAGGTTCGCCAACGCCCAAAGAGATCGCGTCTTTCATTTCGCTTACTATATCAAAAAACTTCCTTATTCCCGAGGGCTTAAGTTCCTCGACTCTGTCAGCTATGGGATTTCTCATGGTGTTATCAACTGCCTCTCGTCTGTGTATTTCCTTGTCAGAATGGTTCCGTGGTCTTTGTAACGTCTAAGGATAAAGTGCGTCGCGCATGAAAGTATCGACTCCTGCGCCGAAAGCTTATCCGTTACAAAAGTTGCGATTTCCTGAAGAGTCTTTCCTTCAAGGGTTACAAGAAGGTCGAAGCCGCCGGAGATCAGATAAACCGAATTAACCTCGGGATATTTGTATATTCTCTCGGCAACAGTATCAAAGCCCTGTCCTCTCTGGGGTGTGCAGCGCACCTCGATAAGTGCGGTAACTGTCTGTGAATCAGTTTTGTCCCAGTCAATGAGTGTAAGGAAGCCGCAGATAATGCCTTCGTTTTCCATTTCACTCATCTCATTTGCAATATCGGTTTCCTCTACGCCGAGTCTTACCGCCAGTTCACCGATATTGACTCTCGCCTCGTGCTCAATGTTCTTAAGGATTTTCATCCTAAGCTCTTTTTTATCCATGAATTTCACCCTTTCTGTCTCGTCATTTAATAACCTTGTATAATTCATCCGTTTCCGGAGGTGTCAAAAAGCGTCTCTCACCGTTATTCAGGAGAACACGGTCATTTCCTTCCGTTGCCTTACCGACTACAACCGCATTTATTCCTTTTTCCTTTAATTTCCGGACAAGTCCGGTTCCGTCCTCCGCCGCGATCAGCATCGATCCGCTGGAGATAAGCCCGTAAGGATTGATATCAAAATGATTGCAGATCTCAACTGTTTCCTGCTTAATGGGGATCGCCCGCAAATCAATCTCCAGACCGACTTTGGAAGATTCTCCCATTTCCCAGAGTGAGCCGAAGATACCGCCCTCCGTCACATCATGCATGGCGTGTACTCCATGTTCCACTGCAGTCATTGCATCATCCACGACCGAGATCATTTCATCAAATTTCTTCGCACTGTCAACAAAATCCAGAGAAAATCTCTTTAAGAGTTCCTCTTCTTTTTCCTTGGCGATTATGCTGCTGCCTTCCAGACCTATCCACTTTGTGACTACTATATCGTCTCCCGGTCTGGCACCGCCGGTCCTTATCTCTCTGCCCTTTTTAGCCTTACCAACACCGGTAACAGTGATGATCGGCTGACGGACGGCTTTTGTGACCTCGGTATGTCCACCCATGACCTGCACGTTATGCTTGGCACATTCCTCCGATACCTGGTGCATTATCTCCTTTATGTCTTTCTCCTCTGTATATTCCGGTAAAAGGCACGAAAGCAGAACCCCTACGGGTTCTGCTCCTGCTGATGCAAGATCGTTCAACGTTACATTTATCGAAAGTGCACCTATATCTTTAGTTGTACCGGTAATAGGATCGGTTGACATAACAAAAATCTCATCATCCTTTAATTCCATCATAGCGCAGTCTTCGCCCACTGCAGCACCGACAAGAACCTCCGAACGAAGTGTTTTTACCTCTTTTAAAATTGAGCGCTTAAGTATGCTCTCACTAACCTTACCAGTTTTCATTAAATCGCTCCGTTCCTTACTGTTGTGACTCTTCCGCAGAACCCTGGTTTTCTGCCGGCTGAGTATTGCCCTGAGCTACTGCTGCTGCCGCTGCCGCAGCGAGAGCCGCCTGCTGCTGTTCTGCCTGCTGCTGTGCCACAACTCCGGCACCACCGTCGATGGATATCGACGCCGCAACTGCTTTCGCATAATTACTGTCTCCGCTGGCTATAGCCGTCTGTATCGCAGAAGCCGTAACTGCGTTCGTAGTTGCCGTTCCCAGCGTGATTATACGTTCCACGGCTTTATAGGTACTTGAATTTACCTTTGTTCTTGATACTTCGACACCGTCTTCCTTCACAATCTTCCAGAATTCCGAAACATATCCGGTATGCGGTGACTGTACATGTACATAGCCTGCTGCATGCGTAGAGTCGCCTATGATCTTGTCTCCGACAGGCTCTGTTGTAGAAAGATCAACGCTTTCAAACTCCAGTGTTCTGTTTGAAGGTCTTGTCTCTACACCGTAGATCGTAAATGTAATAGTTCTGTCTGCTGTCTTTCCCGCAATATATATAGGGTTGGACGTATTGTTCGTAAACTTGAAGTCCTTGGCTGTTCCTGCTATAGCCGCATCACCTGAATGCGGAACATAGTCAACTACCATTGAATGGTTCGATCTCT
>CAJORC010000361.1 GCA_905236615.1 uncultured Lachnospiraceae bacterium | reverse complement strand
CGATAGGATCTTCTGCAAGATTAACATTAAGACCCACACCATTGCTAAGTCTCTGCGCAAGATGACATACCTGTGATGCACCACCTGATAAATAGAGACCATGCTTATAAATATCAGCAGCAAGTTCTGGTGGAGTACGCTCAAGAATAACTTTAATATTCTCAACAATGCTTGCAATATTCTCATTTAAGGCACTGTCAATAAGCTCTGTGGGGATCTTGCGTTCTACAGGAAGTCCTGTAACGATATCACGTCCATATACAATGGAATCCTCTTCAGGATTCTTATTTACAGAAAGATCGATTTTTAATTTTTCTGCTGTCTTTCCGCCGATTATAAGATTGAATTCTCTGCGGACTGCTGCCTGAATCGAGCTGTCAAATTTACTTCCGCCCACTTTTATAAGCTTTGAGAGGACAATTCCACCCAGCGACAATATGGATATCTCGGATGTCTCAAATCCTACATCGACTACCATTACACCCTGTGAATTCTTTACATCAATATCAAGACCAAGACCATCGGCAATGGCTTTATCAACCATTTTAATCGTCTTAGCCTTAACGTTTGAATCCTTTATAAGATCATAGAATGCTCTTTTCTCAACTTCCGTGATATCACTCGGAACAGAAACGTAGAAATCTGCTCCGGTGTACTTCTGTTTTGCCGTAAGATCGGTAATAAAGCACTTCAGTACATCCTGCATATCTTTAATATCCGCAATAACACCGTAGGTCAGCGGATAAGAGATCCTTATGTTTGAAGGAGCCTTCTCGTACATTTCAAAAGCTTCGTCTCCGTAAGCGAAAAGAGAAGTCTTATTCATAATGGCGATCATATTCTTCTTATTGAGTATCATGCCATCCATGTTGTTATAAATCTTAATATTGCCGGTACCCAGATCGATACCGAATGCACAGTTCTGCATTTCAAGTCCCCTTTCAGATAATAAAAAAAACTAATATGACGCAGCCTTATTGAAAAGACTCACATAATTTCCATCGCCGATAATTATCGAATCAACCAACGTTATACCCAATAACATCCCGGCTTCATGAATTTTCTTTGTAATTCCGACGTCTGCACTGCTTGGTGCCGGATTACCGCTCGGATGATTATGTACCATCGCTATCTTCACCGCTCCTCGCTTCAGTGCATTCATGAATATGTCCCTGACGGATACCGGTGAACAGTCAACTGTCCCTGATGACAGTCTGAAATCTCCTAAAAATCCGCATCTGTTGTCGAGAAGCATTATATAAACCTCCTCATGACCCAGATACCTCAAATGCTCCATGTAATACTGAGCTATATCTTCCGTATTTCTGTATATCTTCCTGCTGTGCCTGTATCTCCACATTCTTTTGGAAAATTCACTCATACATTTGATCTGGATAGCTTTGACTTTTCCGACGCCCCTTATGCCCGTAAGCTCTTCCACTGTCATCGCGTCAAGTCCTGCAATGGAGCTTCCCTCGGGACATGCCTTCAGCAGCTCTTTCGCTACCGTCAGCGAGCTCATGCCTACAGTCCCTGTCCGCATTACCACTGCCAGTAATTCAGCATCGGTCAGTATCTCTGCTCCAAATTTCTCGCATTTTTCATAAGGTCTTTCAAACTCAGGCAGTTCTTTTACTTTATCCATCTGTCCTCCTTAATTTAAGGAGAACCCCATTCCCGTATAAAAATCAAAGCTTTTTATATGCAATTATTCCCAATATCACGCCGATGATACTTGCGATCGTAAAGTTTACGGAAATCCCGAATGTTAAAGTCATGACTCCAAGGTTCAGCTGCCATGGTGACGGCGTCCCCAGATTAAGACCATAAGAAAGCCAGCTCAATGAACTGACTTTTCCCAAAACATTTCCCAACAGACTTCCTACCACAATGCCTGCAAGAATCAATATCATCAGTGTTAAATTCCCTCTGATTTTCATATCACTTTCCTCAAGTCAATAGGCAATAGTCAATTAATAATATCACAAATAAAAAATAAAGTACAGAATTTTCAGTTTACAATACAACTATCTTTTCCTCAACCAGCTTCTGCAAAGTATTCAAGATACCGTACTTTGCATGAGGCCATGTTATACCGCCCTGAAAATAAACAGCATAAGGCGGCTTTATCGGACCATCTGCCGAAAGTTCTATTGATGAACCTGAAACAAAGTTTCCCGCTGCCATTATTACATTGCTGTCATAACCGGGCATCGGCCATGGCTCAGGCGTTACATAACTGTCAACAGGTGATGCGGCCTGTATTCCCTTGCAGAAAGCCTCAACTCCTTCGGCTTTTCCGAAGGTTATCGCCTGTATGATGTCATGCCTGTCTTCTGTCGCATTCGGAACGCAGCTGAATCCAAGCTTTTCATAAATATTTGCCGCAAAGATCGCTCCCTTTAAGGCTGATGCCGTAACCGTAGGTGCGAGGAAAAGTCCCTGATAAAACTGCGGAAGTATTCCAAGTGAAGCACCGACCTCTTTTCCGAGACCCGGTGAGGTAAGACGGTGTGCCGCATTCTCAACACATTCTTTCTTTCCTACAATATAACCGCCGATCGGAGCAAGTCCGCCGCCCGGATTCTTGATAAGGGATCCAACGATCATGTCCGCGCCAAGATCAGTAGGCTCTATCCTTTCAACAAACTCACCGTAACAGTTATCAACCATTACTTTCAGATCAGGTTTTACCGATTTGATGAATTTTATTGCTTCCCCGATCTGTTTTACAGAAAGAGTCCGCCTTGTCTGATATCCCTTTGATCGCTGTATCGTTACAAGCTTTGTGCGGTCATTTATCTTTGCCTTGATCGTCTCAAAATCAAACTCTCCGTCTTCCGTAAGGTCAGCCTGTGCATAAGTTATCCCGTATTCTGCAAGAGAACCGTTCGAAGGTCTGATGCCTATGACCTCTTCAAGTGTGTCGTAAGGCTTTCCCGCTGCCGACAGGAGCTCATCACCGGGGCGCAGATTAGACATAAGCGCAAGTGCCAGTGCGTGGGTTCCGCATGTTATCTGAGGTCTTACCAGCGCATCTTCGCCGTTAAAGCAATACGCATATACCTTTTCAAGTGCATCACGGCCTATATCATTATATCCATAACCTGTCGTTCCTGTAAGGCATGCTTCTCCGACCTTTGCCCTATGCATGGCATCTATGACCTTAAGCTGGTTAAATTCAGCCGTTTCATCTATTCTTTCAAATCTTTCCTTCAGTCCGGATAAGATATTTTCTCCGAATTCGAATACTTCCCGGCTGATATTTAATTTTTCGTACTGTGTATATTTATCCATTTTTATAATTCTTTCTGCATATATTTTTCCATGTATTCAATGATCTCTGTGTCCGATGAAAATTTATCCTTATCGATAAAAATAACATCTCTTTCACGTCGAAACCATGTAAGCTGGCGTTTTGCAAAATGCCTCGTCTCTTTTTTAATGTCATCCACTGCTTCTTCAAGACTGCATTCTCCCGTGAGATGCCTGATAAGCTGTTTGTATCCAAGTCCCTGCATAGAGTTCATGTCGGCTTTAAGTCCCATTTCAAGACAGCCTTTTACTTCATCGAGAAGTCCCTCTTCCATCATGATATCCACACGCTTCTCGATACGGCGGTAAAGGATATCCCTTGGCATATTCAGCACAAAATACCGAAAGTCATAAGGAGACTCTTTTTCACGCTCACGTCTGTTATGCTCGGAAAACTTCTTTCCCGTTGATATGCAGAATTCCAATGCTCTCGCAACTCTCTTAACATTTCCCACCGGTATTGCATCCGCAGACTCGATATCCAGTTTTTTCAGGCGGTCATGAAGGTATTCCGCTCCTTTTTCCTTTGCCTCGAGGTCAATATGGGCTCTCAGTTCTTCATCCACCTCATTTTCGGAAAAATTGATATCATACAGGAAAGCCTGTGTATAGAAGCCTGTACCGCCTACGAGAAGAGGGATTTTTCCATTTGAATATATCTCTTCCGAAGCCTCTTTCGCCATTTCCTGAAAACGTGCGACATTGAAATTTTCCGAAGGATCAAGCACATCTATCAGATAATGCTTTACTCCCTGCATCTCTTCTTTCCTGATCTTCGCAGAGCCTATGTCCAGCCCCTTATATACCTGCATGGAGTCGGCTGAAATTATTTCAAGGTTGTTTCTCTTGGCAAGCTCTATCGAAAGCGCAGTCTTTCCGACAGCTGTCGGTCCTGCCAGAATGTATAGTTTTCTTTTCATATGATCCGTTTGAACTTTTTTTCAAGTTCTGATTTTGACATTTGTATTATCGTAGGTCTGCCATGTGGGCAGTTATAGGGATCTTTTAAGTCCATGAGTTCGCTTATAAGTGCCTTTGCCTCATCAAATGAGAGCTTAGTGTTTCCTTTAACCGCTGCCTTGCAGGACATAGTTGCGATCCTGTCATGGATTGCGCTTACCTCGGAAACATTCACTCCTTCATCCAGTTCATCCAGAAGGGAAATAAGCACTTCTTCCTCCGTAAGACCGTACAGATCACCGGGTACTGCTCTTATGGCATAATCATTTCCACCAAAAGGCTCGATCTCAAATCCCATTTCATCAAATCGTTCCATAAAACGTTCGAGTATATTTCTGTGAACCGCATCAAGAGTAATAATGACACTGGGACTGCAAATTTGTTTATCAACGCTGCGTTCCTCGAATTTCTTCATAAAACGCTCGTAATTTACCTTTTCGTGAGCCGCATGCTGGTCGATCATAAGCATCTTATCCTTATACTGGACTATCCAGTATGTATCAAAAATCTGCCCTATGATCTTTAATTCATCAGCATTGTTCTTATCAAGGATCTTATCCTCAAAGAGATTCATCTGCTTCGGAATATATTCCTCTTCTTCATCCCTGACAGAATTATCTTCCTCCGTTATCAGTCTGAGTTCCGGTTCTTTCAGAACAGCAGGCATGATCTTCGGCTCTTCCGTAACCGGTGCAGCTATCACAGGCTTTATTTCTTTTATTTCTTCAGTGATCTTGCTTTCCGGCTTTCTTAAAACCGTCGGCTCGATAATGACTTCCCTGAAAGGTCTTCTTTCAAACGGTTCAGGCGCTTTTACCGGGGCTTTCGGTGCCTCAGCGATTTTGGAACTGCTTTTTTCGAAATCAAAACTATTGATAAATTCTTTTCCCGAAAGAGTTTCCTTAACCGCATTTCTTATGAAATCATAGACCTTTTCACTCTCACCGAATTTTACTTCCATCTTTCTGGGATGTACATTGACATCCAGAAGATCGGCCGGCACGTTGATGCTCAGCACGGTAAAGGGAAATTTATGCTGCATGAGGAATCCCGAATATCCATCCTCAATGGCCCTTGCGATCACCTTATCTTTCACATATCGGCCATTCACATAATAATTTTCCATGCCGCGGCTGGATCTTGCAATTAAAGGCTTTGCAATAAAACCATGTATCGTCATTCCGTCTTCTTCACGTTCAATTTCCAGAAGCGCTGAGGTTATGTCCCGTCCGTAAATCCTGTAGATAACTTCCTTAAGATCTCCGTTACCGCTTGTTACAAGCTTGTTGGCAGAATTTGCCGTATACTTAAAAGCAATATCCGGCCTTAAGAGAGCCATCTGCTCAACCAGCTCAGTGACATATCCTGTCTCCGTCATTGCACTTTTCAGGAATTTCTTTCTGGCAGGTGTATTAAAGAACAGATTTCTCACAACAAAGGTTGTTCCGTCGGGGACACCGACTTCATCAAACGACTGCTCCGTCCCGCCGTCTATGCAGTATCTTACACCTGTGATCTCATCTTTCGTCTTTGTGAGAAGCTCTACCTGGGATACAGAGGCAATACTCGGAAGTGCTTCTCCTCTGAAACCAAGGCTTTCAATAGTTTCCAGATCTTCTATTTTTCGAAGCTTGCTGGTCGCATGAGGCAAAAATGCAGTTCTGACCTGCTCTCTGACGATTCCATCCCCGTTATCACTGACTCTTATCAGATCGCTCCCGCCGTTCTTAACCTCGACGGAAACACTTGTAGCTCCGGCATCTATTGCATTTTCCACCAGTTCCTTTACAACTGATGCAGGTTTTTCAACAACCTCTCCTGCCGCGATCTTATCTATTGTTTTTTCATCAAGAACTTTTATCTCGCCCATGTCTTATACCTCTTTAAGGAGCTGTTATATTTATGAACATATCTTAACCCGCTTTCCAACGGTTTTTCAGTTCATTCTGCAGCTTATACAAAGTATTGAGAGCATCCATAGGAGTCATATGTGCTATATCTGCCTCTTCAAGTTCCTTCAGTACATCATTATCGCTCACCGTGTCAAAGAATGACATCTGGTTAAGATCAACTTCGTCCATTTTGTGCTTCCGTTCCCTCTTATTGTTTGAAGCAGATATTGAACGAACCTTTGCGGCAATATCGTTGTCAGAAAGCTCCCATACTATTTCGTTCGCTCTGTCGATCACTCCCGCCGGGACTCCTGCAAGCTTCGCAACATGTATTCCGTAAGATTTATCGGCTCCGCCGCGGACTATCTTCCTTAAAAAGACAACGTCTTCACCGTTTTCCTTTACGGCAAAACAGAAATTGCTGACTGAAGGTATCTTTCCTTCAAGCTCTGTAAGTTCATGATAATGTGTTGCAAAAAGTGTTTTCGCACCGATAGAGGCCGTATTTGCAATATACTCAACAACCGCCCATGCAATGGAAAGTCCGTCATAAGTCGATGTTCCCCTGCCTATCTCATCAAGGATAAGAAGGCTCCTTGGGGTTGCATTTCTCAGAATATTTGCAACTTCAGACATTTCAACCATGAATGTTGACTGGCCCGAAGCGAGGTCATCCGATGCACCTACCCTCGTAAATATCCTGTCTACAACTGCTATATCCGCAGTTTCCGCAGGAACGAACGAGCCGATTGCCGCCATGAGCACTATAAGTGCGCACTGACGCATATAGGTTGATTTACCGGCCATATTAGGTCCCGTGATGATGGCGATCATATTCTTCTTTTGGTCTAAAAATACATCATTCGGAACAAATGAATTTCCGGAGATCATCTTTTCAACAACAGGATGACGTCCGTTCTTAATGTTTATCACACCCTTATTATTGATCTTCGGCCTGATGTATCCGTAATGATCCGCCACATATGAAAACGACTGAAGCACATCGATCATAGCCACGGCCTTTGCCGTAGTCAGTATTCTCTCTATTGAATCAGATATCGTATTCCTTATTTCCGAAAAAAGCTCATATTCAAGGGAAGTCAGCCTGTCCTCGGCATTAAGGATAGTGTCTTCCATTTTCTTCAGTTCATCGGTGATAAAACGTTCACCGCCGGTAAGTGTCTGCTTTCTGACATAGTCCTTCGGCACAAGTGAAAGATAGGAATTTGTAACTTCTATGGAATAACCGAATACCTT
>CAJORC010000360.1 GCA_905236615.1 uncultured Lachnospiraceae bacterium | reverse complement strand
TGAAAATGTCCATACCCACGGTCCTGTGTCTTACCTTGAAGAAATGCCTGCATTATTCAAGTCTTCAAAGATAAATCTCTGTCCTGCCCTAAAGAATACCCAGTCCGGGATTCCTTTGCGTGCTCTTGATATCATCGGCTCATCATCATTCCTGCTTTCAAACTGGCAGACAGAGCTTGCCGAGAATTTTATAGATGGCAGAGAAGTCGTAATGTATGAAAGCATTGAAGACGCTATAGCAAAAGCTGATTTCTATCTGTCTCATGACAGCGAAAGAGAAGACATCGCCAATGCCGGATTCCAAAAAGCAGTCAATGAATTCCGTTATGAGGACAGAATTGCCTTTATGCTTAAAAATGCACGACTCTAAACATAAACATTCTGTATCATTATCGGTTTTCCCGTCTGCTTATATAGATTAACCACAGAACTCGGATCACCATAATATGCATCACTGACTGCGATCGCTCTGTCAAGTTCCGCTGTATCGTCATAAATACCCCATCCCTCTGAACGGTAATTATCCACCATCATTTTATATTTTTCCAAAAGTTCAGGATGCATGGAGGCAAGTGTTGACTCAAGCAGGGGATGCGGTCTCCACAATAAAGAAACTTCATCCTTATGATCTCTGAAAAAACTTATCGTCCTCTCAATCTTTTCCAGCATAAATTCCCTGCTCTGCAGGAAAGCAGCAATGCTGGTATTATATAATATGATTTTTTTCCTGCTCCCGTCTTCATTTTTTATAATTTTTTCCCATTCAGGCGGAATCAGATAATCGTTTTCCGTCAGGTTCTTTACGCGTTCCAGCTTCGGAGAACCGCTGCCGTCTATCTTCTTCTCCCAATAGTCTCTGGTATCTTCTCCCGTACATTCGGTCATAATATTTATATAAGCCTGACGCATGTTCTCGGACTGAACGATCACCTTATGTGCATGGATCACTCCGGGAACTGTTACAAAGTGCTTTATACCCTCGCAAGAAGCCTTGCTCTGAGGCGAAATCTCCTCTAAAACAAAGTACGGAATATAAACAAGTTCATCCGTAAATTTCTTTATCCTAGACGAATAAAAATCAGGGTGTATACTTGTCACAAAATTCATTCCATCATAAGGATTGTGTATATAGATTGCTTCCGGATGCTTCTCTTCAATATTGTAAGTCTTATAATCAGTTATCGGTACATATGAAGGAAACTCATTCCCTTCATAATGCATCTCTCTTAACGAACCATCAGGATTTTTATCAAAATAAGGTATCGGTATGACAACAGTACTTATATCCTTTTCTATGCTAAATTTTTTCCATACCGGTTCAAGCGAGTCCCACATTGAGGCCTTATAAGGCAGAAATACAATTTCCCTGCTGCCAGGAATCCTATTTTCTATTCCGTCTTTAATCCGGCCCGTGATCTTCTGAAGTTCATCGATATATTTTTTGACATCAACTTTTTCCGAGGATGAGATTTTCTCTGCAGATTTCCATGCAAGTTCACAGTATTCCTCAAGCAGTGCTACTTCGGCTGTGCCTTCCCCTTCTGAATCTTCAATCATGTTTCCTACAGCGACAGCACCTTCCTGACATTGTCCGAGCAGTTCCACAGCTGCCTCATCCTCATGCCTCTCTATGTAGTTTTTTATTTCTGACTGTGCTTCTTCAAGAAGTATCAGTGTATCAAAACACTGCTTTTTTATGTATCGTCTCAAATCTATGCATCCTCTGTTTTCTTTTTACAATGGTCTGTTCCTGTTGGGATTCAAAACCAGATTGAGCCTCTTGTTCATCAATGCAGCAAGATAACAAAAAGCACTATTAGACATTATCATATTCTTGCAGTTCGACATAAGCTGCATATCCCTGTATGAAGCAGTTCCGTGATTATTCGAAACATATACAAGTTCTTTACAGTTATCAAGTCCTAAACTGTTTTCATTAGTCCTGCACCAGTCGATATCATCAGAAAAAACAAAAAGTGACATTTCGGGATTCTTTTCCCTCATCTTTCCAATCATATTTTTTATTGTGGAATTATCCGGAACAAGCCCCAGATCCGCATAATCACCACGTCTTATATGAATGGATGTGGAATTGCTCTCTTCAATATGTTTAAGAATTTCGAGATTTTCCCGGTCTTCAATCTCCGGAAATTTCAGACTCTCCCCCTTCTCTTCCAGTGCCTTAAACCAGAATTTGTCGATCCAGTATCCATGATAATAAATATTTCCGGGCAGGCTTACTATCTGCGGATTAATCCTGTCAGTCTCAGCTATTACCCTGCTCTCACCGCTGAATGGATTCCAGTTAGACGAATAATCAGCTTCAAGCAGTTTTATTATTTTTTCTCCGTTTTCAAGAAAAATCTGTGGAATACTTTTCCCATTACGCTTAAGCTCTACCATGTATTCCCAGACATCCCTGTCAAAATATTCGCTTATCAGCTTTGGTTTAACGCCAAATACTCTTTCCAGCTCATATCCGTTATGCACATCATTTACAAAAAAGAAGGAATCATCAAGTATCCATTCTTCATCTTTATTAACCAACTGGGCATATCGATAAAAAATATACTGAAAAGCCTGATTGGCCAATCCTCCATTCAGGAATACAATTTTCATAAACAATTACCTTCCCCTGTATCTTCACCTCTCAAATGCCATGATTATCATTTGAGGTAACCTCAAGCTATAGCTGAATCTTTCTCTTACCGCCCTGAATCCTGCCTCAGCAATTTCTTTTCTCAGACTGTCATGAGAAAGATAGTATTCACATTTTTCGATCAGGTCATCAATACTCTCATAAACAGCTATCTCTCCGCCGATTTCAAACAGTTCCCCTATTTCCGGCTGGTAATTAGAGAGAACGAAACCACCTGAACTCATTATGTCAAAAATCCTCTGTGGAAGACCGCTTCTGATCGCCTTTGAAGTTATATTCAGATTTATCTTTGAATTTTTAAAGATTAAAGGCATTTCCGTAACAGAATTGGCACTGCCCATGTTTTTTATTTTAGGAAGTTCAGCTGTGTCACTCATTGTATATAGATTAACTGTATACTTTTCCGAAAGGGATTTAAACGTATCCACCCTCTCCATAGCAGATATTTTATTTCCTATATATAATTCTGACATTGTGATCTTATCTGTAAGATATGACTCCCCCTCAAGCTCATAAAATGTCGAAAGATGCTTTTTAAACTCAGAAACAAGTCGCTCATCGATCAGCTCATCTATGATCCATGCCCCATACAGCTTCTCCTGTGCTTTCATTATTCCCATCAGGTAACCATCATCATAAGAATCCAGTCCTTCGACAGCATCATAGGGGGATTTTTCTGTATATAAAGAACCGACAAAAGAAATGTCATGGCTGAACTTAGCCGCTGTCTTTGCATCCGTTTTTTCAAAAAGTCTTCTCTTCTTTTCAATTCCTGCAGCCAGCGGAAAATGGAAAATGTTCCGGGGATTAAAATTCTTTACTTCATCGTACTGTGCTCTGTCAAAAACAAAAACCCGGTTCCATTCATTTGATATCTGTTTATAAAACAGCTCCATTACAGGACAGTCTACTATCCATGAAAGATAGCGGATATGATAAATATTGCATATGTCGGAAATAAGCGAAAAAAAATTGATAGAGAAAACAAAATCAGGAGAAACTTCTTCTATCTTTTCCTTAACCCTTGCAAGTTCATTCGCAGGATCAGTGCCCATCATCATTTCAATGCATTCTGCACCTATTTCCGAAAAAGCTTCAATTATCTCAACTTCACATATACTTTTGTATCTGTAAAATAATAGTTTCATTAGCTTTCCCCCCTGATATCATTATATCAAATTCAATTTTCACAAAAAAGCTTATCACTGTTTTTAATTCTAAGCATAACAAAAAATCCAAATGCCTAATATCAGACATTTGGATTTACTTAGTAGCGAGAGGGGGACTTGAACCCTCGACACCGCGGGTATGAACCGCGTGCTCTAGCCAGCTGAGCTATCTCGCCATATTTAT
>CAJORC010000359.1 GCA_905236615.1 uncultured Lachnospiraceae bacterium | reverse complement strand
GAACGATGTTGTTACCACCGTCGGAGAATCTGCAGATAAGATCACCGAGATCGTCCGTATGATCGAATCGATCTCACAGCAGACAAATCTTCTTTCGCTCAATGCAAGCATAGAAGCAGCAAGAGCAGGTGAAGCCGGTAAGGGATTCGCAGTTGTTGCTGACGAGATCGGCAAACTTGCCATGAACAGCCAGGAAGCTACAAAGGAGATAAGTGCGATAATCACCGAGATCACACAGCTGATCCAGAACCTTGCCGATAAGTCACAGATCAACATGAATGCGATAAACCAGAACAGTGATGCTGTTTCAAAGGCAGGTGTAAGCTTCAATAAGATCTTCGAAGATCTGAATACAACAGCAAATACCATGCGCAGCATGATCGGTATGATGGGTGATGTAAACAACATCGCATCTTCGGTTGCTGCAATCTCCCAGCAGCAGTCCGCAAGTTCACAGGAAGTTACGGCAACAGTTTCCTCACTTGCCGAGAGCGCACAGGATATAGCAAACGAATCAAAGGGTGTAGAAAACGCAGCAAATTCTGTTTCCGACTCTGCTGTTGCAATCAATGACGAATTGAGTAAGTTTGTCATCGAATGATTGATAAGAAATATACTATGAAGAAAAAAACAAAGATAATCTTAATTATAATAATAGCTTTATTGCTTATAGGATGCTTTGCTTTCTTCGGTTTGTTTTTATTGGGAATAGTTCTTATATCTGTGGACGATGAACCTGAGTCGTCCACAGAAAATTCTGTGATGATTGCCGAAAGCAGTGAAAGTTACGAGAGTACTATGCCTGCGACAGAAAGGCCGGTATCATCGGAGATCGAGCCTGTAGAAATAGGTACAGGTGCAAAAAACGCTACAGTAATGGTATATATGAACGGATCTGATCTGGAAAGCGAAAACGGTGATGCAAGCAGGGATATTTCAGAGATGGTCGAATCGGGTGTCGGGGAAAAAGTCAATCTGATAATACAGACCATGGGCACTAAGAAATGGCATAATTTCGGAATTTCCTCCAAACACTCACAAAGATACAGAGTCAATAACGGTGAGCTTGAGCTTATAGATGACAGTCTGGGACAGCTTGACTGTACTGAGAAGAAAACTCTTTCCGATTTCATTGATTACAGCAGTAAAAACTATCCTGCCGACAGATACATTCTTCTTTTCTGGGATCACGGCGGCGGACCTGTCTTCGGTTTCGGATATGACGAATGGCAGGATGAAGAATCCTCCCTTACTCTTGACGAAATACAGGGAGCACTTACTGAGAATAAGGATACGAACTTTGATATTATCGGAATGGACTGCTGTGTAATGGGCACTATGGAGACAGCTTTTGTACTATCGCCCTATTGCAGATATTCCATTTTATCTGAGGATTTTGAATCGGGCTTAGGCTGGTCTTATACAAAATGGCTCAAAAAACTTGAAAAGGATCCGGGAATTCCCACACCGCTCATCGGCAGACAGATAGTGGATTCTGTCATTACAGCCAACGAAAATGATATTTACGGTGACTCCACTACAATGGCTCTCATTAATGAAGCAGCTGTTCCTGAACTTATGGACGCATGGATAGATTTCGCTTATGAAAACTCCGATAATCTTCTTTCAGTTAATTACAGCCGTCTTCATAAGGCAAAGGGCAGAAGTACCCTCAGTAATCTGATCAATGACTGGGGTTCCGACAACAGCGACGTAACGATGGCCGACTACTATGTAAGTGACATCCTTGCAATCGCCGAAAGTTCCGGTGCAAAAGAAGAAAAAAAAGAAAATCTTAAAAATGCACTGAAAAGATCCATTACTTATTTCGGTCATACAAGCGACCGCAACGAGCTTACAGGTCTTGCAGTTTCACTTCCCTATGGTGACGCCTATTTTTACGAACGACTGTCAGATGTTTATTCCAAATGCGGGATAGATAAGAATTATGTTGCATGGCTTGAAAATTTTGTAGGCAGTTCCGACACTGACAACTACAATAATTATGAAGAGTTCGAGGATTCATGGGGCGGCTGGGCCTGCTACGGAGGCGGCTGCCATTCGGAAGAATCAGCGCAGGAAGATTCCGGTGATGACTGGACCTACGACTATGAAGAAGAGATCTGGTATCTTTACGAAGACGGAATTCTCTATCTTTACGATGATGAAAATGACGAACTCTATTACTATGATGAAACAGATGATCTTATCTATGTTTACGATGAATCGGATGACAACTGGTATGCATATGAAGAATGATGTTTGATAAATTTATCTTTTAGTGCTAGAATAACAAAAGATTACCCGTTCGAAAGAGGGCGGAAGCTTATGCTTCTGTCTAATCCACGACACTTTTTTCAATAGCGTAGGCTTATGCGGTGCTTTTCGTGCGATTGCGGGTAATCTTCTTTTTGCAATTTTTAGCTTATTTTCATGATCAGACAGGCTATATAATACTGTGTTTTTTCTTCCTGACTTTCAAAGTCAGTCCCAATGATCTTCTTGATATTCTTTATACGGTATATTATCGTATTCCTGTGCGTAAACATTTCCGATGAGACAGCCTGTATACTCCCGTTATTTTTTAAGTACGATTCAAGCGTCTGAATATAATTGGCATCATGCTTTTCATCATATTCTATCAGCGGGCGCAGAAGGTCACTGCTCATTTCCCTTAGCAGAAGGGTATCATTAACGGAAAATAGAAGCCTGTATATACCCATCTCATCAAATTTAAGCGTATTTACCCCGCTTAATTCCGCCATTTTAACCGCCGATTTTGCCCTTGAATAAGCCAGATAAAGATTCTCGATATCTTTTATGCTGCTTCCCACACCTGTATTTATCCTGTACTCAGGCATTTTCCTCGACGCCTTTTTCACAAACTCATTAATGATCATATCCGCTTCTTTTTTGGAAACATCATTCATTATCAGCACAAAATACGAATCATAATAAAAGAAATGTCCGTTATGGGTAATGTTATTTAAGTAGAGCTGCAATCTGTATCCGAGACGCTTTCTGTCAACTGTATCCATTTTGTCAAGATTTCCGGTTGAAAACAGGATAACCTGAAAATAACCGTCAGTATCAAAATACGGCAGTAATTCTTTCTTGTAATTTGCAAGATTTCCGGGATTCTCTATAACTTTTATCAGAGCGTTTGATATCTGCTCATCCGTTGAACCCTGAATGAATATACGGATACTTATATCTTTTATCATATCCACAAGATATACGTCCCATGGAACCGTCAGAAGCGGAAAATCATTCTCATCACAGATCCTGATTATCTCCGGTGATATCTCATTTATGTAACAGCCTGTATTTATTATCAGTCCGCAGGCATTTGCGTCTATCAGCATCTGCAGAAGTTCTTTCTGACTTTCTTCGCTCTGAAAACCCAGTCCTGTCGTTACCGCAAGTTCTTTTCCGGAGAAATTTTTTGTGATCGTAAGTTCCTCAAGCATGAGCATCCAGTTTATGGAATTTGACCAGCCTTTTTTCCCCGCGATCATCTTCATAGAATACTTTTCTTCCGCAAAAGTCATCATATCTTCTATCGTGAATCCCATATGAGCACTCCCTTATATTTATGATTTTAAATTATATGTACTCCCGGCACATAATTCAATCGAATTTTGTAAATCCGGGCATATAGAATTTAGTTTTTTTAGTGCTATTATAAATATAAGAACAATCCAAATACAACAATTTGGAAAGGAGGTTTTATCATGATTAGAACGGGTTATGAAAATTTTGATATTACTTCAGCTGAAGAACCTATCTGGATGAAAGACGAGAGATATGGATATTGCGAAGATTTCTACATGCTCTGCTCAAACACCGATAAAGGGTTCTTTTCAAAACTTCGTAAGATTCCGGCAATGCTGATGTCAGCATTGGTAAGATGACAAAATAATGATTATAACTACTTCCAAATAAAACGAAAAGGAAATGTGTACAAAAACCAGTACATATTTCCTTTTTTTATTTTGCATATCTTGATATAATGCCATAGGAATATGAATTTTGAAAAGGGAAAACAAGCTTTATGAAATCATCAAATTTAATACTGCTGAAAAATAACGGAATCAATGTTCCGAATTTTACTGTGGTAGAAAGTTCCGGAAAAGCAGATCTGTCTTTCAGCCGTAAAGACAGCTTTGCCGTCAGGTCTTCTTTCTCACTCGAAGACTCCGACAGCCTTTCTTTCGCAGGAATGTTCAGTACATATCTTGATGTATCCAGAAACAGTGTTGAGGATACTGTCAGGAAAGTCTTTCAGGATTACAGGGACAAAAAAATAATTACATACGGTATAAAACACAGTTATCCTGAAAAAGAGATAAGGAGTTTTATAGATAAAAGTACGGTTATCGTACAGGAAATGATCGATCCTGATTATTCCGGTGTTATCTTTACCGCGAATCCTTTAGGTCTCTTAAACGAAACTGTCATCATAGTCGGAAACGGTATCGGCAGCAATGTTGTCGAGGAAAAGACAAACGTCACTACCTATTATTATAATCTGACGGATAAAAAATATTATTTTAACCGTATGGAGAATTCACCCGAGCTTGCGCCTTCTGTCATTGAAGAGCTTATCGCAGTTTCATCGAAGATCAGGGGGATTTTCAAACAGGAATCCGATATCGAATTTGCCATAAAGGATGATATCGTATATATCCTGCAGTCCAGACGAATCACAAGCATTGACAGTTCCGCAAGGAAACTCATCCTCGACAATTCAAATATCGTCGAAAGTTATCCGGGACTTGTCCTGCCTCTTACAGAAGACTTTGTCAAAAAAATTTACAGAGACATTTTTGAACGGCTCATAAAACGAATTTCTCACAGCAAAAAGCTTGTCAGATCGATCGATTCTGATATGGTCGAGTTCGTGAACGGCAGGGCTTATTACACTATAAGCGACTGGTACACCGTGCTCTCACTCATGCCGTTCTCATCAAAAATAATACCTGTCTGGCAGAAGATGCTGGGTGTGGATAATAAGTATATTTCAAAGCGGAAGATCAGGACTAACGGTCTGATAAAATTTAATATCGCACTGAGTCTTCTTTATTACTTCATCATGACTCCCGTAAAAATGAAGGCACTGAACAGGCGTTTTTCCGATAATGTAAAGCGCTACAGAAAGCTTGTCGAAAGCACCGGGGCTACTGCTGACCTCATAAAGCTTTACAGAAATATGCAGAAAGAGATAATCGACTACTGGGATCTTACCCTGATAAATGATCTGTATGCTTTCGTTTTCACGCATCTTGCCGGAAAACACGCCGACAGGATAAGCGAGATCAAAGAGCTTTCCAGCATGGAACCCCTGATCCTTCTATCGCGTCTAAAAGATGCTTACGAAAATAAGGGATTAGAGAGCAGCAATTATAAAGAGTTAAAGAAAGAATATATTGACAAATACGGTGACCGTTGCATGCAGGAACTCAAACTCGAGACCGAAACCTACCGTACTGATCCTGAAATGCTCGACCGTTATATCGCAGATAATGAGATCACGGTAAAGGAAAGACTCAGCTCCGATAAGTTTGAACCGAATCTCTTTGTCCGCCACGCAAAACTCGGAATACTCAACCGAGAGTCTTCAAGACTTAACCGGACGGTCATCTATGGTCTTGCCAGAAGTATCTTCAATAAGATCGGTGATAATCTTTACCGGAATGATCAGATCGAAAGCCCTAAAGACATTTATTACCTGCATCTTGACGAGCTCAACGACAGGAAAAATTTCAAAGAGACCGTAAACGAGCGAAAGATGGTCTTTTCCGGTTTCAAGCGCATACCTGCATTTTCAAGGTACATTTTTTCAGGAAAAGCCTTTAATAAGACCGATCTCAGCGGTATAGAAAAAGGTGCCGCCGGCCGGAAAAGCAAGCTCACGGGAGATGTGGTTTCAAGACCCTGCAGCAAGATCAAGGGTGAAGCACTTGTAATGACTTCATCTGACAGCAGCTTAAATCACGAAAACAAGATCATAGTTACAAAGATGACTGACCCCGGATGGGTATTTATCCTGCAAAACGCAAAGGCAGTCATTGCTGAAAAAGGATCTTTCCTGAGCCACACCGCCATCATTTCAAGAGAGCTGAAAAAGCCCTCTATCGTAAACGTAAAGGACGCATGCTCTTATATAAAAAGCGGTGACATCGTCGAGATGGATTTAGATACAAGCATTATTAGAATACTTTCGGAGGGTAATACGGATTGAGATCTGACATATTTGAAACAAGGAACCTCTTTTTCAGTGCTATCAACGCTTTCAAAGGTTTCCTCAAAGCATTTAAAAGCGAAAAAAACCTTCATACGGAGGTCGCTATAGCAATAATATTCCTGATTCTGAATATCTATTTTGATATAGGCCTTGTCGGATGGGCCGCATATATAACAGCAACCTTCGGCACACTTTCCGCCGAACTCCTGAACACGGCCATAGAATATATCTGCAACTATATTGAACCTGATTATGATGAAAAAATCAGAAATATAAAGGACATTGCCTCCGCGCCCGTACTCATGTGGGGAATCGTCTTTTTCTCCTCAGAAGCGATCTTTCTCGGAAGAAGAATACTTACTATGCTGGCTGCAGGGTGATGAATATGATAGCAAGAATGTATATAACAATGCTCCCGACCATTATCGGGGGGCCATTAAACATGCTCTTTGTGAAAACTCCGCTCTATAAGAAATTCAAAAGTCCTATCGACAGAGGTCTGGTATTATCTGACGGACGGAGACTTTTCGGGGAAAATAAGACTGTGATAGGAATGTTTTCCATGGCTTTTTTCTGCATGACCGTTCAGTGCATTTACGGACTGATCTTCAGCATCGCTGATATCAGCAGCATGAATGACCTCTACAATATCCATGCAAACACAGTTCTTTTCAACTGCTTCGCAGGATTTCTATTTGGCCTGAGCTATATGATATTTGAACTTCCAAACAGTTTTCTGAAGCGCAGATGCGGTGTCGACAGCGGTTCCGCGACCGCCCAGAACGGAATCAGACGCTATATATTCTTTCTGACGGATCAGTTTGATTCCATTATCGGAGTGATACTTGTATTAAAGATCCTTTCCGGAATAAGCTGGAAAGAATATTTCATCTATGTCCTCCTCGGAGGCATAACCCACCTTCTGGTGAATATCATATTAAAAATAACAAAAGTAAGGAAGACTTTATGAAATTTATAGGTTATTACAACAAAACCGTCTGGCTGAGCTACTTCGGCATGCTTTCGGCCATAACGGGAATTTATTATATAAGGGACTTAAAAATATCCATGATATGTCTGATAATTTCCGGCATAGCAGACCTTTTTGACGGGGTTATCGCCCGTAAATTCAAGCGTACGGATTCAGAAAAAAATTTCGGTATCCAATTGGACTCTCTAGTCGATACGGTTTCATTTCTGATCTTTCCCGCTGTATTTTTACTGCATGCATTAAACAGTCCTTTTTCCATTGTCATAGCAGCCTTCTATGTTTTCTGCGGAATAACAAGACTTGCATGGTTCAATATCACCACCTACGAGAACAACCGTGTCTTTCACGGTATCCCGGTCACCTATATAGCACTTATACTTCCTCTGTTCAACCTGACGGCGCTCTTTGGTGTCAGCTCTTTTTATGAACCTGCGCTATCCGCCCTCTTTATTATCATATCTTTGCTTTACATCATAGATATAAAAATAAAGAAACCCGGCGGTATAGCCTATATTTTTTTCAGCCTGCTCGCTATAGCGGTAGCAGGATTATATCTCATAATCCGTTATTAATCGGAAAAAAATTTTGGAGCAAGAATGATAGTATATAACAGACAGACAAAAGAATTGGAAAAAGAAAAGGAATTTGGCGGGAAAGCCGTTGATTTTCTCTATAACAGACCTCTCGGGAGACTGCTTCTTAATATAGTTAACAGACCTTTCATCAGCTGGCTTGCATCAGTTTACTATAAATCAGCTTTTTCAAAAAATAAGATAAAAGATTTCATCGAAAAATACGAAATAAATGACTCTTACCGGAAATACAAAAATTTTAACGACTTTTTTATAAGGGAATGTCCTTATGAAAAATGTGCTGATGATGAGTTTCCGGCACTCGCGGATTCAAGACTTCTTATCAAGGATGTCACCGATTGCTTCCGTATAAAAAAGTCAGTTTATGATGTAAGTTCACTGACCGGAGGCAAATTCAGCAAGGAAGCTTTCAGAGGTTATAAAGCCCTGATATTCAGGCTTTCCATGCAGGACATCCACAGGCATATTTATCCCGACAGAGGATATAATGTACTGAGTTACAAAATAAAGGGACTTCTGAACAGCGTACGCCCGGTTTCCGAAAAATACAAGGTCTTCCACACAAATTCCAGAAAGGTAACTCTTTACCGCTGCCGGAAGCTGGGAAAGGTTCTGGAAACTGAAGTAGGCGCTCTTCTGGTCGGCCGGATGGTAACCCACAAAAGAAAGCATTTCGAAAAATTCGACGAGAGGGGTTATTTTGAATTTGGCGGCTCAACGATCATACTTCTGGTGAATCCTGAAAAGGTTCGCTTTGATGAGGATATTCTCAGTAATTCAGAGCAAAACATAGAAACAATTGTCAAACGAGGCGAAAGGATAGGAAAAATATTATGACCGCAGCAATAAAACGACTGAATATATATTTTAAGGAAATGTACCCGATAATCCCAAGACTTTTCCTTGGTTTTCTGGTATTTTCGGAAATATACTTTATTGTACTCTTAAATCACGGCAGAAATGAGTTTACATATGGCATCAGTGAGATAATCGGAAGCTTCACGGTTTTCAGCTTCTTATGCTGGCTCCGTATTGCGGACGATTTCAAGGACTACGAACTGGACTGCAGACTTTTTGCGTACAGACCGCTGCCGTCCGGCAGAGTTACGAAAACCGACCTCAAAGTTTTCGTGACGATCCTCATAGCTTTTACACTGATCATCAACGCTATATTCATGAATAACTTCATCTTCTGCTTAATTCTCTACACCTACGGCAGCCTGATGGCCGTCTGGTTCTTCCAGAAACATAAGATACAGAAATCGCTCCCCATGGCGCTTGTTACCCACAACCCCGTACAGATGATCCTTAATACCTACATCATCTCCTTTGTAATAATCAAGTATCATCTGACAGTTTTCAATCTCTACAATTTCCTTGCGGTATTTACGCTTTATTTCCCCGCACTTATATGGGAAGTTTCGAGAAAGATCAGAGCGCCGAAAGATGAGACCGAGTATGTAACGTATTCAAAGCTTTTTGGATATAAGAAGGCAACCAACTTCGTTTTCATCATTACATGGGTTGACATCATCACAAACTTTATACTTGTCTGGAACTTAAATAAAATCTCTGTTCTGGCATTGCTTATCGACGTGATCTGGATGTCATATATCTTCATTGATTTCAAGAAAGACCCCACCAGATACAAGATCGTTGATAAGGTTGAGAAATACACTTATATACAGGAATCCATCATGATCATAACCGTCGTGGTCTACCTGATATTCGGAAAAATTTAAGAGGTTCAAATGGATACGGATAAGATACGGATAATTGAATTTGACTGCGAAGAGAACTATATCCGGGATTTTCTGGGTTTAGCCGTAAAACTTTATAAACGTGGATTTTATACCGAAAATCCCGATGAAGTCAGGGAAATTCTCTTAGGAAAACACATACTTTCAAAATATTTCAAGATCAGAAAGCTGCTGGCCTATTATAACGGAGCCGCTGTTGCACGCTGTATCTTAAGCGAATATGAAGGCGACCGATGAACTGGATCACCAAGACAGACTGCTCAAAGTCGCGCTAAAAGCTCGTGACCAGTATAAAATTGAT
>CAJORC010000358.1 GCA_905236615.1 uncultured Lachnospiraceae bacterium | reverse complement strand
GTTTCAAAGCAGATCTCACAGGTTGAGGATATGCTTTCACAGGAACTTGACGGACTGTTCATGAACCCGGTTGATGCTGAGGGTATTACTCCGGCATTAGACGCAGCTAAGACAGCAGGTGTTCCTATGGTTGGTTTCGATACACAGGTTGCTGATATGTCATACCTTGTATCTTACACAGGTTCAGATAACTACAATGCAGGTAAGGTTGTTGGTGAAGACCTTGTTGCTAAATGTCCTGACGGCGGCGACATCATCGTTCTTGACTCTCCTACAATGCAGTCAGTAGTTGACCGTACAAACGGATTTATGGATGCTATCGAAGGACATGGCTTTAACGTAGTTGCTCAGCAGGATGCAAAGGGTAACCTCGAGGAAGCTATGGGTATCGCAGAAGACCTTCTTCAGGCTCATCCTGATGTAGTAGCTATCTTCGGTGGAAACGATCCTACAGCTCTTGGAGCACTCGCAGCAGCAAACGCAGCAGGCGTTAAAGACTGCAAAATCTACGGCGTTGACGGTTCACCTGATATCAAGGCTGAGCTCGCATCAGGCGATTCACTTATCACAGGTACCGGCGCACAGTCTCCTGTATCTATCGCTGATAAGGCAGTTGAGATCATGTACAAGGTTATGAATGGTGAGTCAGTTGAGGCTACATATCCTGTAGATACATTCCTCATCAATGCTGACAACGTTGCTGACTACGGCACAGACGGATGGCAGTAATTACGATTGCTGCGGAGCAGCGTAGTAGTTTTAATCATAATAATTGAATTATTAAGAGGGGATGCTTACTTTTGCGGCATCCCCTTATTAAAAGGTAAGGCTTGCTCTGCCCGTTTACAAAAGAGGAGGAAAATTAGGTGGAAAAGAAAAAAGTCATTCTAAAAATGAATAACATCACCAAAACCTTTCCCGGCGTCAAGGCGCTTGACAACGTAAGTCTGGAATTAGTGGAGGGCGAAGTCCATGCGCTTTTGGGAGAGAACGGCGCAGGAAAGTCGACACTTATAAAGGTTCTCGGTGGTATCTATCACGCTGACGGCGGCGAAATAGAGATTAACGGTAAAAAGGTAAGGATAAACAGTGTACAGGATGCGGAGAAGAACGGTGTTGCCATCATTCACCAGGAACTCGTGCTTGTACCTTATATGACTGTTGCGGAAAATATCTTCCTCGGAAGAGAACTGGGAAAAGGTGTTACCGTAGACCTGAAAGCGCAGGAACGGGAAGCACAGAAGGTTCTGGATGAGCTGGGCATGAATATACATGCAGGTTCGCTTGTAAAAGACCTGTCAATCGCGCAGCAGCAGATGGTTGAGATAACAAAGGCAGTTTCAGCACATTCGAAGATACTTGTTATGGATGAGCCGACATCATCCATTGCAGAAAAAGAAGTTGATAATCTTTTCAAGATAATGAGAGATCTGACCTCACATGGTGTAGGTATTATTTATATATCCCATAAAATGAGTGAGCTTCAGGATATCTGCGACAGAGTCACGATCATGAGAGACGGACAGTCAGTTGCAACAAAGGTTGTAAGTGAGACTTCGAGAGACGAACTTATAGCTTTGATGGTTGGAAGACAGCTCACACAGTATTATGAAAGAGATTTCCAGAAGCAGGGTGAAGAGCTCCTTAGAGTGGAAGCACTTTCTGACGGCGACAGAGTAAAGAATGTTTCCTTTAAGCTTCATAAAGGAGAGATCGTTGGATTTTCCGGACTTGTAGGTGCCGGAAGATCGGAGACAATGGCGGCAATCTTCGGACTTACAAAACTGGTAAGCGGTGAGATTTACATAAACGGACAGAAAACGGAGATAAAGAATCCCAAAGACGCTATGGCCAAGGGAATAGCTTTCGTTCCGGAAAACCGTAAGGAAGAGGGTCTGTATCTGATCCAGGATGTAAGATATAACACTACCATAGAAGTTCTGGAACAGTTTATAAAACACCTGAATGTAGATAATAAGAAAGAAGAAAGCATCACTCAGAAGTTCATTGATATGATGAGAACCAAGACACCTTCGCAGGCACAGACTATCGGAAATCTTTCCGGTGGAAACCAGCAGAAAGTCCTGATCGGAAGATGGCTTGCGACAGAACCGAAAATTCTTATTCTTGATGAGCCTACAAGAGGTATTGACGTAGGTGCCAAATCAGAGATTTATGCAATAATGAATGAACTGGTAAAGAATGGTGTGTCGATAATTATGATCTCATCCGAACTTCCTGAGATTATAAATATGAGTGACAGAATATATGTTATGGCAGATGGTGAAGTCAAGGGATGCCTTGATCATACGGAAGTATCCCAGGAATCAATAATGAACCTTGCAGCCATCTAATGATACGGAGGATTGAGAGATGAATGAAAAGAAGAAAGAAATTTCAAACAGTGCAGTAAAGCGGTTTTTCTCGGAAAACCTCGGTATTCTGGCAGCACTGATCGTATTGTGTATTTTCCTTGGAGTATTTCCGGGAACAAGTCAGTATTTCGTAACAGTAAAGAACTTATTTAACGTATTGAGACAGATTTCTACCAACCTGCTTCTTGCATGCGGTATGACAATGGTAATCATCCTCGGAGGTATCGACCTTTCCGTAGGTTCTATTATCGCCCTGTCAGGTGTACTTGCAGCAGGATGCGTTTCAAGATACGGAATGTCGATCCCTGCAGCATTTGCAGTAGGTATCGTGATCGGTATCGTATTCGGTCTCTTTAACGGTTTCGTTATTTCAAAAACAACCATTCCGCCTTTCATCGTAACACTTGCAACGATGAACATTGCAAGAGGTCTTGCCGGAGTATATACCGGAGGTTCACCGGTACGAGTTGTTTCTAAAGAATGGCAGTGGATCGGTGCCGGATATGTTTCAGGCATTCCCGTTCCTGTTATCATCATGGTGATCGTATTCATCCTCTCAGTATTTATACTGAACAGGACAAAGATGGGACGTTATATCTATGCGGTTGGTGGTAACCCGCTCGCAGCAAGATTTTCAGGTATCGATGTAAGTCAGGTTAAATTCGTTGTTTATACATATTCAGGCATCATGGCAGGTATCGCAGGTATAATCCTTGCGTCAAGAATGTATTCCGGTCAGCCGACAGCCGGTGAAGGCGCAGAGATGGATGCCATCGCTGCAGTTGTAGTCGGTGGTACATCAATGGCCGGTGGTTCCGGTAAACTCAGCGGAACATTGATCGGTGCGCTTATCATAGGTATTCTTAATAACGGTCTTAACCTTATGAATGTCAACTCATTCTGGCAGACAGTTGTAAAGGGTGTTGTTATCCTCCTCGCTGTTATGATCGACTTCTTCAGAAACAAAAATAAAGCTAAATAATAAAGAAGAATTAAAGCTCCTGTATCCTTTTGCGGATGCAGGAGTTTTTTTATCTGAAATAATGTATAATGGTAATAGTGTTTTCATGAGGAAGAATATCTGATCACTATAAAGGATGCATTGATTTATGAAGGAAAGATCAAAGACCACAAGCCTGATGCTTTTGTCCATACTCCTGCTTTTGATCATGGGGATAGCGATGGGGAGCCGTTTGGCCGATTCGGGGATTGACCAGCCGATAATATTCGGGGCAACTTATATGACGATGAATAACCCCTATTTCACATCTTTAAACGGAAGTATAAAAGACGTGGTGGAGGCCCATGGGGATGTGCTGATCACACGGGATCCTGCCCAGGATCAGGAGAGGCAGAACAGAGAAATTCATGAGATGATAGATGAAGGCATGACAGTGCTTTTTGCAAATGCCGCGGATTCAAAAAAGATAGCACCTGCCCTGAAGGAATGCAAGGAAAGAGGCGTAGCGGTATTCGTTGTTGATACGGAAGTCGAAGACGATTCAAATGTTATTTCCACCATACAGTCAGATCAGTTCGAAGCGGGGCGTCTCGTTGCAGAGGACATGAAGAAGAAAAGACCGGAAGGCGCTAAGATAGTGGCACTTTATCATGAAACGATCCAGTCGACAGTAGACCGTCTGAATGGATTTGAGTCAGAGATAAAAGATGATGACAGATACGAGATCGTAATGAAGATTGGCAATACTTCCGAGATAGAAGTTGCGAATACTGAGATGAACCAGCTTCTTAAAAATTTCAGGAAATTCGATCTTGTATTCGGAAATAATGATCCATCTGCACTTGGTGCACTTGCTGCGCTGGATCAGTATCAAATGATCGATAAGGGTATTCTGGTTTACGGTGTTGACGGATCGCCGGATGCAAAGAGGATGGTTCTTGACGGGAAAATGGAAGGAACTGCAGCTCAGTATCCGATCGTTATGGGAAAAACTGTTGCTGAGACGGCATATGCCTATCTGAACGGAGAAAAAGTCGAGAAGAATATTTTTATAAAAGTATCAATGATGAATCGCGATAACCTGAACGAAAATATAGCGAGGGGCTGGCAGTAATGGGTACATCAAAAATACCTCAAAAAATAAACATAATGATGGTCATAATGTATTTTCTGCTTTCTACCGGAGCTATCTTTTATGCTTCATTTTTCAGGATAAGTTTAAGGCGGATAGTGATACATCATAATGCAAGGTCTTTTTTGAATGACATAGGAGAAATCCCGCATAACTTAAACTTTGCGGTGGCCATGGTATGTGTGGGTACATGTTTTCTGGGAATTTCATGGCTTGTGAGAAATGTATCGTTAAACCGCAGGACGCATATAGTCCTCATAGTGATAGATTTTCTTATATGCCTTTACATAACCTATCTTTTGGATTTTAATTATAATGGAATATTCCTTTGGGCATTTGCAAATACTCTCATATATACAAGGCATTACGGGCATTGGTATGTGATGACCGGAGTCGGGGTTATGGTATACATCGGAACCGGGATATCAGCGGTAAATGTCTATAAAAAGATATGGCATCTGAGTACTTTTATAAAGACCTATCCTGATGATATACAGGGAATACTTACAACAGTTTTTACCGTTATAAATGCAGCTTCGATAATTCTGTTTTTTATCTTCTGCATAATGCTTATAGCTTATAAGCAGGAGATGATCGATGACATAAATGAACTTTATGCGAAGCTTAAGACAGCGAATACACAACTGAAAGATGCGAATGCCAGATATGAAGATCTGATGGCTGAAAATGCAAAAATGGCTAAAGTAGTCGAGAGAAACAGGATTGCCCGGGAAGTTCATGACACGATAGGGCATACACTCACCGGCATTGCGGCGGGACTTGACGCCTGTGTTGCACTTTCTGCAAATGCACCGGATACCTTGAAGAAGCAGCTGCAGCTTTTGTCAGAGATCAGCCGGCAGGGGCTTGTGGATGTAAGAAAATCTGTCAGTCAGCTGAGACCTGACAACATAGAGAGACAGAGTCTCTTAAGTGCGATAAGGGAACTGATCGCAAAAACAAAAGAGATCACAAATGTTGAAATACGTTTTGAATGCAGTATAATAAGCCTCAGCGTGGAGGAAGATGAGGAGAATGCCATTTACCGTATAGTGCAGGAGGGTATTACAAATGCAATACGCCACGGCAATGCAACAAAGATACGGATAGAGATGCGCAGGACCGATGAGGGCATTCACATACTTATCTCTGACAATGGAAAGGGCTGTAAGGGCATAGAAGAAGGCTTCGGTCTGAGGCATATGAGAGAGAGAGTCCAGATGCTTCAGGGTACGATAGAATTCAGAAGCAATGATGGATTTGAAATTGAGACGGATATACCGCTGAGAATAGTTTCGTGAACTTTATTTTGAAAAGGGGAAGGTAATGATTAAAGTTTTGATCGCTGATGACCAGCAGCTTATAAGGGAAAGCCTTAAAATAGTACTGAACAGTGTGGAAGATATCGAAGTGACAGCTACGGCGGGTGAC
>CAJORC010000357.1 GCA_905236615.1 uncultured Lachnospiraceae bacterium | reverse complement strand
TTTGCGAAGCTGATCTACTGAATCGAATTTCAAAGTTACTGTTGACATATTAAATTCCCTCCATAAATAAATGCATCACCGTTTCCCGGACGGTCGATGTTTGAAAAAATAGGTACTGCTTTCGTTTTGGATACTCCCGAAATCCGAAAACTACTACAGTATAGAACAGTTCTGAAAATTTTTCAACAAGAAATATTAATTTTTCATTAACTGAAAAAAGACAAGAAATCCGCATAAAATGGGGATTTCAGGTAAAATAATCGGTAATTGTATGCGATTTTGTGCAATGATCACCGGTTGTCATATATGAGTTATTCTTTGGAACGCCCTGCATAGGTGCTACAACGAAATCAAAGATTTCTGTAGCACCGTAAGCGTCCTGAATTGGATTGTTCATTATCTGCAACGTGACAGTGATATCAGTCCGACATCCGTATAATTTCATCCAGAATGGCATGGGCTACATCTTCCTTATCCATGAGCGTAAGAGCATTCTGACCGGAAGCCGATATCAGAGTACATACATTGGTATCACCTGCAAATCCGGCACCTTTTGTATTGATAGAATTTGCGACGATCATATCCATGTTCTTTTTGTTCATTTTTTCAATCGCGTTATTTATAAGGTCTTCCGTTTCCATTGCGAAACCACAGATAAACTGATGGCTTTTGATACTGCCGAGTGCGGCTATAATGTCGTCAGTTCTCTCAAGCGCGATAGTGGGTGCATCTCCGCTGTCTTTCTTCTTTATTTTATGATCGGCAGCATTTTTCGGACGGAAATCAGCTACAGCGGCAGCACTGATATATATGTCCGTATCGTCAAAACGTTTGCTGACCTCATTATACATGTCATGGGCACTGCTTATGCCGATGCTTTCAATAAAAAGCGGATCTTTAAGGGCGGTTTCCCCATGAATGAGAGTGACTTCGGCGCCGCGGAGCATTGCTGCATGTGCTATGGCATAGCCCATTTTGCCGGAGGAATGATTTGTGATAAAACGCACGGGATCGATGGCTTCCTTTGTGGGACCTGCGGTCACAAGAACTTTTTTGCCTTCGAGATCCTTTTCACGGGCGATTTCCTTATATATATACTGAAGGAGTGTTTCCGGTTTAGGAAGTTTTCCGGCACCGACATCACCGCAGGCAAGCATGCCGCAGTCGGAACTGATCACAGTTATCCCATATCGTTTAAGAGTTGAGATATTATCCTGTGTTACCGGGTTTTCAAGCATGGCTGTGTTCATTGCAGGAGACACGATCTTCTTTGCTCTTGAAGCGAGTACGACCGTGGAGAGCATATCATCGGCAATTCCGTGAGCCATTTTTGCGATTATATTTGCAGTTGCGGGTGCGACCATTATGCAGTCCGCTGCTTTTGCAAGCTCGACATGTGTTACTTCATATTTATAATCCCTGTCAAACTGATCAACTACACAGCGGTTGCTGCTTAAAGTTTCAAAAGTCTGGGGAGTAATAAAATTTGTTGCATTTTTTGTAAGAATGACATGGACATCGGCACCGTCTTTCTTAAGCTGGCTGACAACATCAGCCATTTTATAGGCAGCGATGCTTCCCGTAACTCCGATAACAACACATTTTCCTTTTAAGTTCATAAGTTCTCCTTGGATTGTTCATTATTTGGTAATTACACAGTCATCATAGCACAAGAATATAAAATAATCATAAATTTTTTTATAAGCGTTAAGGAATCGGGAGTAACTGACCGATATATAGTCGAGGGACTAAATACACATTAAGGGGGAAGGACAGATGATCAAAAGAAACAGCGCAAAAGCTTTGATTGCCGTGATGGCAGTTATTGTATTTCTTGCGCTTATTTTTGCTGTCAGAACCCATGCGGAAAATGAGGTTCTGTTAAAAGTCAGATTTGGTACAGTCGAACAGGACGGCTATTCTATGCGTGATGCAGAGGGGGTCGTACGGGGCTTTGATGCTGAATACATGGCGAAGATCAGTCAGTATGGCATGATGGATCTTCAATACTCATTCTATGACAATTTTGAAGAATTGATGAATGCCCTTGAAAGCGGCGAGATAGACATGGCTGCGGGAATAGCGAAGACAGAAGAGAGAGAGGAAAAGTTTATCTTCTCGGCAGATCCCTTTATGATAGGAGCATTTAAGATCGCTGTTAATCCGGAAAATGATTTTTATGAATATGGAAATCCGGAGCAGATATCAGGCATGAAACTGGGTGTCACTTCGGGCTCGTACATGGCAAAACTTTCGGAAATCTGGGAGTCTGAGTATGGATCGACTCTTAATCTGGTCGAGTTTGAGAGTGAACAGTTATTGAAGGATGCCGTAGACAACGGTAAGATCGACGGTATGGTCGTAAGTTACGGACAGTTCAGGGATTACCGGACGATTTATGAAAAAGAGGCTAATGGATACTATGTATGCATGAACAGGGATAAGCCTGATCTTAAGAGACGGGTAGATCAGGCAATGAACCGTATAATCTATGAATCGCCTAACTATGTGACAAATTTAAGAAATAAATATAGAGAAAAGGTTACATCGGGAATAGCGGTAACGGAAGAAGAAAAGTCATTTATACAGGATCATTTCAGTGACGGTCTGGTAAATGTGGCTGTTATGAAAAATGATCCGCCATATTACAGCTATTCTGAAGGAGAAGAAAAGGGTATCATACCTGAGTTTTACGGGGTTATGTCAGAGAGGCTCAGACTTGAGGGCGTGAATATCAGATTTACCTATATCCCATATAACAACTACAGGGAGATGTATGAAGCTGTTCTTAATGGCGAGGCTGACGTGGTGGGCTTTACGAACATGGATGCGTCGGATGCCTCTGCGATGGGCTTTATACTGACAGCTGCATATGAAAATCAGTCTATGGTCATACTGATGCCGTCCGGTATGAGATTTTTTTACGGAGCAGATGACCAATCGGAAATTCCTTCGGGTGAAGCGGCTGACGGTAAAGAGCTGCTTTCTGCAGCACAGGGAGTCGATGCGGACAAGGTAAGGCATTATTTGAAAATTAACGGAATAAACTCAGAAGTTGTGGAGTTTGACAGCCTTGAGGAATGTTATACCAAAATATTCGAAGGTGGCTATGGCTGGCTTACCACATCTCTCGTAAAGGCAACATGGCTTGTGAACCAGCATCGTTCCGGATCTGTGAGAATTGCACCATTGGAAAGTACGGGCTGGGTTCTCTCCGGTGCGGTAAGACCCGAACATTACATGCTTGCATCACTTCTGTCAAAAGCAGCATTGAATTCATCAAAGGAACTGATATCGATAGAGTCGGAAAACTGTGAATCGGATACAGACATACTTACGCTTACACAGAGACTTCCGATGAAGATAGTGATGTTTTTCTTTGTGAGCCTGCTTGTTATTGTTGCGGCGATAACGATGCTCATTGCCTATACTTTACACATCCGTGTAAGGAGGACAATGGATGAAAAAGTCATCGATTCACAGAACAGGCTTCTGGAAGCATACCGCTATGACCATATCACAGGTCTCATGAACAGGGAAACACTTGTCATGGAGATGAAAGAAAATCTGACTGATGATAAATATGCGGTCGTACTTTTTGAGCTTGATAATTTCAGGGAGATAAATGAGACCTACAGCTTTGAAGATGGAAACCTGGTACTTAAGGATATGGCCGAGAGGCTGAGAAAATTCTGCGGATACAGGGTTGAGGAAAGAATACCCGCACGATACAGCGGTGCGGAATTTATTCTGGTACTTATCAGGGAAGAAGCTGACAAGGCTGAAAAGATAGCGAAGAGTATTGCGGGACTTTCCAAGAGACCTACTATAATAAGAGATTTTCTGAAAGTTGCGGGTATTGAGGATGACAGTGAAAAGATATGGTTCCATATAAAGTCCGGAATAGCATACTCTGATGGAAAATCAGAATTTGAGGATATTATCAGGAATGCAGGAATAGCCCTGACTGATGCAAAGAATTCCAAGTATAATTCGGTTGTTATATATGAAGAGGAACTTAAGAATAAGCTTTCACAGTATAACGATATCAAGGCAGCGATAATTGATGCACTTGAAAATGATGGTTTCTACATGATGTATCAGCCGCAGATAAATATGAAGAAGATGGAGGTCTGCGGTTATGAAGCATTGATTCGAATGAAGAAGGGAGGTATATATCCCGGACAGTTCATTCCGGTAGCCGAGTCCCAGGGTTATATCAAGCAGATCGGAAGGAAGAGTACGGAACTTGTCATAAAACAGATCGCAAAATGGATAGAGGACGGAAAGAAAGTATGTCCCGTATCGATCAATTTCTCGAGCAATCAGCTTAATGATATGGGATATGTCGATTTTATCCTGGAGCTTTGTGAAAAGTACGGCGTGGATACGTCGCTTGTTGAGATTGAGATTACAGAAAGTCTTTTATTCAAGCAGGATACCCATGCATCGAGGTTCTTTGAGAAACTTAAGATGGCAGGGATAAAGATGCTGCTGGACGATTTCGGAACCGGATATTCGTCACTTCGTTACCTGACCTATATCCCCGTAAGTTATGTGAAACTCGATAAATCCATCGTGGATGCATGTCTGAATAAAACAGAGACAGAGGCCGGAGTCAATACCAATGCCTTTATCAGCGGCATAATCAAGCTGACTCACGATATCGGAAAGATGATAGTGGTCGAAGGTGTTGAGGAAGAATGGCAGATGCGTCTTCTGAAAAATTACGGCTGCGACACCATTCAGGGATATTATTTCTCGAAGCCTCTGCTGCCGTCTGATGCGATTGATTTTAAGGTAAAGGATAAAGTATAAACAACAAGCGCTGACCAACATGATCAGCGCTTATTTTTTTGTCGATAAAGGGGGAATAATGTGATAAAATACTTCAGTGTGGTAAAATCACTATAATTTTTAACAAGGAGACCAGATATGAGCGATTACAGATTAAACACTAAGTGTGTACAGGGCGGTTATACTCCGAAGAACGGTGAGCCGCGTCAGATACCGATAATACAGTCAACGACTTTTAAGTATGATACCAGCGAGGACATGGGCAAACTTTTCGATCTTGAAGCAAGCGGATATTTTTATTCAAGACTTCAGAATCCGACATGTGATATGGTAGCTGCAAAGATTGCGGAACTTGAAGGCGGTACGGCAGCAATGCTTACAGGATCCGGCCAGTCTGCAAACTTCTTTGCACTCTTTAATATCTGTGAAAACGGTGGGCATATCGTTGCTTCATCTTCTATATACGGAGGGACATTTAACCTGATCGCGGTAACGATGGCAAAGATGGGAATAGAAGTGACATTCGTTTCGCCTGATGCAAGTGAGGAAGAACTCAATGCCGCATTTAAGGATAACACAAAGGCTGTTTTCGGTGAGACTATCGCTAATCCGGCACTGACGGTTCTCGATATAGAGAAATTTGCAAAAGCTGCACACGAGCACGGTGTACCGCTTATAGTTGATAATACATTTCCGACTCCGGTCAACTGCCGTCCGATAGAGTGGGGTGCTGATATCGTGACACATTCGACAACAAAATATATGGACGGTCACGGTTCATGCGTCGGGGGTGCGATAATTGATTCGGGAAAATTTGACTGGATGGCACATGCGGATAAATTCCCCGGACTCTGTACGCCTGATGAATCCTATCATGGTATAACTTATGCGGAAAAATTCGGCAAAGAGGGAGCTTACATTACAAAAGCAACTGCACAGCTTATGAGAGATTTCGGATGCGTGCAGTCACCGAACAGCGCATTTATACTGAATCTTGGTCTGGAATCACTTCATGTGAGAATGGCAAGACATGTTGAAAACGGACTGACGGTTGCAGAATTCCTTGAAGGACGTGAAGAAGTAAAATTTGTAAATTATCCCGGACTTGCAAGCAATAAATATCATGAGATAGCGAAGAAATATATGCCGAACGGCGGATGCGGAGTTGTATCATTTGAGCTTGCAGGCGGAAGGTCTGCGGCAGAAAAGTTCATGAAGAACCTGAAACTTGCCGCAATAGAGACCCACGTTGCTGATGCAAGAACCTGCTGCCTGAATCCTGCAAGTTCGACTCACAGGCAGATGACGGATGAGCAGCTTGAAGAAGCCGGAATTCCTGCAGGACTTATAAGGATATCCTGCGGTCTTGAAGATAAGGAAGACCTTATAGCTGACCTTAAGCAGGCTCTTGAGCAGCTCTGAATTGCTGAAAGCAGCTTTACTGAGATCCTAAAATGATTTCGCCTGTGTTGCCGTCTATAAATATGATTTCCCCGTCGTGAATCCTTTCCATAAGATGTGGAATATTAAAGACGGCAGGCAGGGACATACTACGGGCAAGGATTGCCGCATGGGAATTCTTGCCTCCTTTTTCTGCAACCAGACCGGAGACACTTCCGGGAATGATCTTTAAGAGCATCTCTGTGGAAAACTCCTTCGCTGCGAGGACGGTTCCGTTATCAACGCCGT
>CAJORC010000356.1 GCA_905236615.1 uncultured Lachnospiraceae bacterium | reverse complement strand
TCATCAATATCAATTTTAAGGAAATGCCAGCCTGCAGTTACACTTGAAAAGAGCACGATGGCAAAGATAAGAGCCAAAACGGATTCAAGAAGTCCGGCTCTGATCTCATTTCCCCATGGAGCGGGGAACTCACCCATAGTGTAAGTGAAAGAACCGTTGGAATTAGTGAAACAAACGGTCATTGCAAGAAGAAATATAAGCAGAACCTCATAAATGATGGTATAATTTCTTGCCTTTTTTCCGGAAAGCATCATGCAGAGTGCGCTGGAAAAAAGCGATAATACAATTGTGAAAAGCGGAAAATTTCTTACAAATTCCATCTCAAACATCCTCAATCGTTAACTTTTGAAGCGACGCTTCCACGTCTGAAAAGGCTGTAAAAGCCAAACATAGTGCAGGCTACAACAATTCCGACCGCTATATCGAGCGGAAGTATAAGACCTCCTGACAAAATAGCCCCCGGTGTTCCTTTTGGGATATGGTTTTCTATACCGTTGGCGCCGGTAAAGAATACATAGCCCTTTGCAAAGCTGTAAAAAGTCAGGGCTGAAAATGTAACTATGTTGTTGATTTTTAAGGTAAATATCTTATCAACTTTATCAAATCCAAATCCAGCGGACATCAGGATAAGTCCGGCACCAAGCACTGCACCGCCGGAAAATCCGCCTCCCGGGGAAATCTGTCCGTTGAGGAGAACGTATATGCCGAAAGTAAGGATACATGGAGAAAATACCAATGCCGCAAGGCGCAGTATTCCGTCATGGGACATATCATAATAAACATCGCGCTTGATAGTGTAATAATCCTCATAGTCGGTCCGCATGTTTTTGATGTCGATACGCAGAAGGATATTTACGCAGATAAGTGCCGTAAAAAGAACGTGTGATTCTCCCAGAGTATCGAAAGCCCTGTAGTCAAGGATCATTCCCGAAACGATGTTTACGGCGCCTGTTTCCTCAAGACCGTGTTCCACATAACGCTTTACAACTTCGACTGTACGCGGGTTTTCCACACCGTATTGCGGAAGCATTGAAACTAAATAGAGAAGAACGCCGATAAGGCAGACACTGCCGATGAAAGCAGCTGTGAAATATAGATATTTGAAAGAATTACGCTGCCTTTCGACAATCGCTTCAAAGTCGGGAGTTTCTTCAAGGTTTTTAATTGTTTCCTTTTTTATTTCCTTAAGCTGTTCTCTGCTGGGGTCGGGCTCGGTTGAGCCGTCAAGGATATTCCCCATTATTTCGCTGCTGCTTAAGCTTTCAAGTTTTTGGAATATTTTCTTCATCTTTTTTCCTGTCTTCAGCTTCGATCTTTTTTAAGGTCATTAAAAACAAGGTTCCGCTTATTCCGGCTCCGACCGCTGCCTCTGTTATTGCAAGGTCGGGTGACTCCATAAGTATCCAGACGATACACATTAGAGAACTGTATGACATAAAGATGATAACGGCCGGAAGGAGCTTCTTTGTAAAATTGACGGAAATTGCGCATATTATGAGAAGAAGCAGAAGTATTATACTTAGAATTTCCTTAATGTCCATTTGTATCACCTGAATTTCTGCGTCTGACATGATCAAAAAGATGTCCGCTTGTATAGTATTCCGTCTGACTTAAGAAATGCGTGGAAGTAGGAGACGAAAACCACATAAAAAGCAGTGGCAGAAGCAGTTTGAGGATAACTATCGGTGCTGATGCCGAGACCATAAGGCCGGAAACGATGAAGAATAATGAAAAAGTATCACCGATACCGCCTGCATGCATTCGGTTTAAGATATAGTCAAAACGCCAGACGCCTATTACCGAAAAAGCAAAACCCGTAAGGGCGATGGTTATAAGACCTGCTGTTATATAAAAACGTATCCATTCCGGAGTCATTGTGAATCCTCCCTTTTCTTTTTTGACGGGATATAAACCGCTGCCAGTATGATAACGGAAAGAAAACTTATCATTGCATAAATGAGTGAAACATCAATGAGATAATACTCTTCGAGCATCTGCGAAAGGATTAGTATCGCACTGATAACCATTGTTCCGATCATGTTTATGGAAAGTATCCTGTCAGTGACTCTCGGTCCGATAACGGCTCTCAAAAGCATTATCCCGATCAGTATACAAAGAACAATGAGCGATATGTTATATAAGGAATGATATGCTTCGTCAATAGTCATCAGGATTTATCACCTCCCACAATTTTTAACAGTTTTACAAATGAGGATTTATCCATATCTGTACCGTAAGATTCCATCAGGCAGTGAACGACAAAGCGGTCATCCTGCTGGAAAACTGTATATGTGCCGGGGGTAAGGGTAATGGAATTGGCAAGAATGGTATTTAAGAGAGTACCCTTAAGTCCGGAGTGAAATTCAACCAGAACGCAGTCAGGCTTTTTACCGCTGATAATGACAGACATCACAGCAAGGGATGCTTTTATGATTTCAACGATTAAATTCAGTATATAAAGGAGAATAAGCGGAAAATTCTTTATGAGGCGGATTTCGTTTTTTATACTGTAATCTGTGATAAGACTTAAAAATGCCGAAACAAGAACAGAGATCAGGGCACCAAAAAAAACGAGCTCAGAGGTTACACGCCCGTTTAAAATGATCCATAAAAGAAATACAAATAT
>CAJORC010000355.1 GCA_905236615.1 uncultured Lachnospiraceae bacterium | reverse complement strand
GTAACTAAAAAACTGCATTTCTTCGTTAAGTTTTTCAGCTACATCCTTTAAGCTGTTGGCAGACTCGGCAAGAGTTGTAACGGTTGCTGTGAAAAACTTCCCAAAAATGTACACCTCATAGATATTATACAAAAAAAGCAGGAGAGGAATTGTTTAAAAAACTGTAATTTGGGAAAAAATTTACTGTGAATCCCTAAAAACTTTATTGCGTTAAAGGGTTGACTTGCGAAAGTAAGAGTGCTATTATAATTGTCAAATAAAAAAGGCAAACCGTTGAAGCGGAGATAACGGTGATGAAACGAAATTTACAGAGAGTTCCCGGCAGCTGAGAAGGGAGTGAAGGATACTTCATCAAATGGACCGCTGAGGGCGCAGTCAAAGGCAGTGATGCTGAGTATTCTGCGACGTGATGTCCGCGTAAGAGGCAGGAGATATGATGGTATCTCTGGAAAAGATATGTGTATGCTTACACATAAGCGGGGTGGCACCGCGGGTAATTTACAGTCAGATTATTCGCCCCCGGCAGAGTTTCGGAAAGGACTCTGTCGGGGGTTTTATGTTACACAAAAAAGGAGGGCATCGGAATGATCAAAGAAGCAATTATGAAAATCGTTAATAAGGAAGACTTAACTTATGAAGAAGCTTATCAGGTGATGAGCGAGATCATGAGCGGTGAGACTAGCCAGACACAGAATGCTGCATTTCTTGCGGCTCTTTCGACGAAAAGTGCAAAGGCGGAAACTGTAGCAGAGATTTCGGGATGTGCTGCGGCAATGAGAGAGAAGGCTGTAAGCCTTGACCACGGAATGGATGTCCTTGAGATCGTAGGAACAGGCGGAGATCATGCCAACAGCTTCAATATTTCCACTACTTCGGCGTTTGTTATAGCAGCAGCGGGAATAAACGTTGCAAAACACGGCAACCGCGCAGCTTCTTCGAAATCAGGCACGGCTGATTGTCTCGAGGCCCTTGGCGTAAATATAGATCAGTCACCGGAACTCTGCAAAAAGCTTCTTGCAGACCCGGGAATCTGCTTCCTTTTTGCCCAGAAATATCATACCTCGATGAAATATGTCGGTGCGATCAGAAAAGAGCTCGGAGTGAGGACGGTATTTAATATCCTGGGACCGATCACCAACCCTGCAAAACCTAAATACATGCTTCTGGGAGTTTACGACGGATATCTTGCAGAGCCTCTTGCAAGCGTATTGTCAAGTCTCGGGGTAGAGCGAGGAATGGTCGTATACGGTACAGATAAGCTTGATGAGATAAGCATGAGTGCTCCGACAAAGGTCTGCGAGCTTAAGAACGGCTGGTATAAAACATATGAGATCTGTCCGGAGGATTTTGGATTTAAGCGCTGCTCAAAAGAAGATCTGGTGGGCGGAACTCCTGAGGAAAATGCAGCTATCACAAGGGAAATACTTTCAGGCTCCATCATAGGACCGAAGAGAAATACTGTTCTGATGAATGCCGGAGCCGCAATCTATGTCGGCGGTAAGGCAGACTCTCTTGCAGACGGCGTCAAGAAGGCCGGGGAGATCATTGACAGCGGAGCTGCACTTGCAAAATTAGAAGCTTTTGCAAAACTTTCAAATGAGGTTTAACAGATGGCTGCTAATATTTTGAACGAACTCGCTGCCTATGCCGTTGAAAGGGTTGAGGCAGCGAAAAAAGAAATATCGACCGAAGAGATGATGGAGAAGGCTTTTACGGCTAACTCTAAAGAGGATTATGCTTTTGAAAAGGCTCTCATGGGTGAGGGAATTCACTTCGTCTGCGAGTGCAAGAAGGCTTCCCCGTCAAAGGGACTTATAGCGGAAGATTTTCCCTACCTTGATATTGCGAAGGACTACGAGGCGGCAGGCGCTTCGGCGATATCGGTTCTCACCGAGCCTAAATGGTTTCTGGGTAAGAATGATTATCTTAAGGAGATCGCAAGAGAGGTAAAGATACCGGTGCTGCGTAAGGACTTTACCGTTGATGAATATATGATCTACGAGGCAAAAGTCCTTGGAGCGTCGGCGGTGCTCTTCATCTGCGCCATTCTTGACAGGGACAGGCTTGTGCATTTCATGAATGTCGCTGACGGACTTGGACTTTCGGCGGTTGTCGAGGCACATGATGAAAACGAAGTCAGAATGGCAGCGGAATGCGGTGCAAGGATCATCGGTGTAAATAACAGAAACCTTAAGGATTTCACGGTGGATGTTAATAATTCAATTGCTTTGAGGAAGCTTGTTTCCGACGATATTTTATTTATAGCGGAGAGTGGAATAAAAAGCCGCGAAGACGTCAGGATCCTCGAAGAAAATAATGTAAACGGAGTTTTGATCGGAGAGAGCCTAATGCGCTCCGCTGATAAAAAGAAAATGCTTTCGGAGCTCAGGGGATCATGACTTTTAAGGATATAAAAATAAAGATCTGCGGATTAAGATCGGCAGAGGATATAATGGCAGTAAACGAAGCGGGAGCGGATTTTGCGGGTTTTATGTTTTACCCTGAGAGCCGCCGCTTCATTGATACGGAACTTGCGGCGGAATTAAAAAAAGCACTTTCTTCCTATATAAAAAGCGTTGGGGTTTTTGTTAATGAAGAGCCGGAAAAGATTTTTAGGATCGCGGACAGCGGTATTATCGATCTGATACAGCTTCACGGAAACGAGGATGAATTATATATAGAAAGAATTAAACGTGAAACGGGGCTGGAGGTTATAAAGGCTTTCCGGATTAAAAGCAGACAGGATGTACGGATTGCTGAAAGCTCTCCGGCTGATCATATCCTTCTGGATAACGGAGCCGGCG
>CAJORC010000354.1 GCA_905236615.1 uncultured Lachnospiraceae bacterium | reverse complement strand
CCCTTATAATCAGATTCCGAGAATTGCATTTAATGACAGGGTTGTGCCCCATCATCTTCCGAATGAGATCTGGATAACGGACACAACTTTCAGGGACGGACAGCAGTCAAGATCACCGTATTCGACAGAACAGATCGTTACGATCTATGACTATTTCCATAAACTGGGCGGACCTAACGGAATGATCAGGGCCTGCGAGTTCTTCTTATACAGCAAAAAGGACAGGGATGCTGCATACAAATGTATGGAGAAGAATTACAGATTCCCGGAGATCACTTCATGGATTCGTGCCAGCAAGAAGGATTTTGAACTTGTAAAGAGCATGGGTATGAGAGAGACCGGAATACTTGTATCCTGTTCCGATTATCATATTTTCTATAAGCTGCACATGACAAGACGTGAAGCGATGGAGCATTATTTGTCTGTCATCAAGGAATGTCTTGAAACGGGCGTTTCTCCCAGATGTCATATGGAAGATATCACAAGAGCGGATTTCTATGGATATGTGGTACCTTTCTGCGTTGAGCTCATGAAGCTTCAGGACGAGTATAAGATACCGATCAAGGTAAGAGCCTGTGACACGATGGGATTTGGTGTTAACTTCCCGGGAGCTGTTCTTCCCCGTTCTGTGCCGGGTATTATTTACGGACTTCAGAAGCATGCGGGAGTTCCTTCTTCACAGATAGAATGGCATGGCCATAATGATTTCTACAAGGCAGTCAACAATTCGACAACGGCATGGCTCTACGGTGCAAGCGGCGTAAACTGCTCACTTTTCGGAATAGGAGAGAGAACAGGAAATACACCTCTTGAAGCTATGATCTTTGAGTATGCACAGCTTAAGGGCGATCTTAACGGTATGGATACCACAGTTATTACCGACCTTGCGAGATATTATGAAAGCGAGATTGGATATACGATCCCGGAGCAGACACCTTTTGTCGGAAAGAATTTTAATGTGACAAGAGCCGGTATACATGCCGACGGCATATTGAAAAATGAAGAGATTTACAATATATTTGATACTAAGAAGTTTTTAAAGCGCCCGGTAAGGGTTGCAGTTTCCAATACTTCGGGACTTGCAGGAATCGCTCACTGGATAAATACATATTACAATCTGCCTGATGAGAGAAGGATAGACAAGCAGTCGGAACTTGTAAAGCAGGTGAAGGACTGGGTTGACAGTCAGTATGAGGATGGACGTGTTACTGCCCTTACTGACAATGAACTTGATCATGAGATTACTGATGTTACTGCTAACTTAGGCATTACACTTTGATCGGAGGGTGAGATTATGCAGGAGAATATCCAGAAGGAAGCCGCCGATAAATATTCACTCCGCGGAAGGGTTTACAAGCAGCTTCGTGAGAATATACTAAACGGAAGATACAAAAAAGGCGAAGAACTTAAAGAAGTTGCGATCGGGGAAGAATACGGAGTCAGCCGGACTCCGGTCAGAGATGCTTTCCACCAGCTCGAGCTTGAAGGGCTTATTACGATAGTCCCGAATAAAGGTGCCATTGTAGAAGGAATTTCGGATAAGGATATATATGATATATTTGAGATCCGGTCAAGACTTGAAGGACTTGCAGCAAGATGGGCATGTGAACATATCACAGAGTCTCAGGCAGATAAGATGGAAGAAATCCTTTATATGGCTGATTTTCATGCTGCGAGAGGACATTTTGATAAGGTTACGGAGCTTGACAGTGAGTTTCATAAGCTTATCTATGCGGCATCGGGCTCAAAAAGGCTTGAACTTCTTTTGAACGATTATCATCAGTATCTTTATTCCGTAAGAAAACGTTCTTTAAAGAACATTGAACGGGGAAAGATAAGCAATGAGGAGCATAAGCTCATTGAAGCTGCCATAAGGGATAAAAATCCCGATCTGGCGGAAAAGCGTGCTCATGAGCACATTATGAATGCGCTTAAAAATGTAATGGAATACGAAACAGAGCAGAAGGGAAACAAGAAGAAAAAAATGGCGTGATGGCGTAACAGAATCGGCCATCCGGCAATTTTTGCGAAACAGTAAATATGTGATTCAGAGGAGGGAATATTTTGGCTAAAATTCAGATGACAACACCGCTGGTAGAGATGGATGGAGATGAGATGACCCGTATTATCTGGCAGATGATAAAGGACGAACTGCTGAATCCTTTTATCGATCTGAAGACAGAGTATTACGATCTTGGACTTAAACATCGTGATGAGACCGGCGATCAGGTAACTATCGACTCTGCAAATGCTGCAAACAGACTTGGAGTTGCCGTTAAGTGCGCGACTATCACACCTAATGATGCCAGAGTTAAGGAATATAACCTTCGTGAAATGTATAAGAGCCCGAACGGTACTATCAGGGCGATAATGGACGGAACCGTTTTCCGTGCACCCATAATAGTAAAGGGTGTTGAGTCCTATGTTTCGGGATGGGAAAAGCCTATTACGATTGCGCGTCATGCTTACGGCGACGTTTACAAGAATACCGAGTTTAAGGTTCCGGGTGCCGGCAAAGCTGAACTTGTTTTCACAGGCGAAGACGGCAAAGAGATAAGACAGACTATTTTTGATTTCAAGAGCTCAGGTGTTATTCAGGGAATGCATAATGTTGACGCATCGATTGAAAGCTTTGCAAGAAGCTGCTTTAATTATGCCCTGTCTATCAAACAGGATCTCTGGTTCGCTTCAAAAGATACTATCTCTAAGATTTATGATGGGAACTTCAGGGATATTTTCCAGAGGATTTATGATGAAGAGTTCAAGGAGAAGTTTGAGGCTGCAGGCATTACTTACTTCTACACTCTGATCGATGATGCCGTTGCGAGGGTTATGAAGTCTAAGGGCGGCTTTATCTGGGCTTGTAAGAATTATGACGGTGACGTAATGAGTGATATGCTTGCATCTGCATCAGGATCACTTGCAATGATGACTTCGGTTCTTGTTTCTCCTGATGGAAAGTATGAGTATGAAGCAGCTCACGGAACCGTTATGAGACATTACTATAAGCACCTTGAAGGCGAGGAGACAAGTACGAACTCGGTTGCGACTATTTTTGCATGGAGCGGTGCACTGAGAAAGCGCGGAGAACTTGACGGTCTGAATGATCTTGTTGAATTTGCGGATAAGCTTGAAAAGGCCACAATTGATACCATTGAGGGCGGCGAGATGACAAAAGACCTTGCACTCATCACAACTATTGAAAATCCGAAAGTGCTCAATACCGGTGACTTTATCAGGGCTATAAGAAAGAGACTTGAAGCATAAGATTAAAATACAAAAGAGATTGCTGAATATGGCAATCTCTTTTGTTTATTAAAGAAGTAACTGTCATTTGCCGAGGTCTACAGTTATTTCTTTAAAATATAATGCCTTTGAGCATTTATGCCAAGATTACTGTATGGTTTCAAGTTCGTCCGAAAGCTTTTCCCATTCTTCCATGAGTTTTTCATTTTCTGCGATTATTTCAGCCTGTTCATTTGAAAGCTTGGTGCACTCGGAAACATTTCTTGCGATATCTTCGTGGGTTAAGAGTTCGTCGATCTCAGATGAGCGCTGCTCGTTTTTTTCAATTGACTCTTCGCACTTCTTAATATCATTTTTTATCTTCCTGATGCGTGCCTGCTGAGCCTTGCTTTCAGCCCATGAAAGCTTGTTTTCACTTTCTGCTGCTGGTTTTGATGCAGAACCGCTTATGAGCTTTCCGGTGTCGGATGAAGTGCCCAAAGCTACGCGGCTGAGTTCATCCTTCTTTTCAAGATAATAATCATAATTGCCGATGTAATTAATGACTGTATGTCCTGTAAGATCCAAAATCCTTGTAGCTGTGCGATTGATGAAATAACGGTCATGGCTGACATAGAAAACAGTGCCTGTGTAGTTAATAAGCGCTTCTTCGAGGATTTCCTTAGAGGTAATATCAAGGTGGTTTGTAGGCTCGT
>CAJORC010000353.1 GCA_905236615.1 uncultured Lachnospiraceae bacterium | reverse complement strand
TAAAAAATCCCTCTGTAGGTTTCTCTGCCATTGCTTCTTCACTCGACACCAGTAAATCAATATATTTGCCAAATCCAAGTTTTTCTATTTTCAGAAGCTGTACATAAGCAGTCATATTTGTACCGACAGCGATCGTCAGTCCTTTTTTCTTTATCGCAGCAAGAAGCTCCTCAATTCCGTCCTCCGCTTCCATCGAATCTATGAGTCCCTTCCAATAAGTCTCTGCAAGCCTTGCTGCATGTGGGATTTCTTTCAAGCCTCGCTTATTCAGGAACATTTGCGCCCTGATCACACGATTATGAACTGCAGGACAGAAATCCGTCATTCTCTCCCATTGCTCATCCATCGCATCCTTCCAGCCGCTTATTCCCTCTTCGCGGGTCATCCCAAATTCCTTAACGCAGTATTCTGCAAAGCATTCCGCGCCGATTTTGCTGGATTTATTGAAATTATATAAGGTGTTGTCAAGGTCAAATAAAACTGCTTTTATCATATTACTTTTTGATTGCCTCCGTAATTCCGCTTACTAAGCCTGCTGCGCCCTGGATGTCAGAAGGAATTATTATCTTTGTTGCCTGTCCGTCCGCTGCCTTCGCAAACGCTTCAAGACTCTTCAGTCTTATTACGGACTCATCAGCTTCCGCATTTTTAAGCATCTTCAATCCATTAGCGGTTGCTTCCTGAACCTTTAATATAGCCTCGGCACGACCTTCCGCTTCTCTGATCTCCTTCTCCTTTTCAGCTTCTGCCGCAAGGATGGTAGCCTGTTTCTTCGCCTCAGCTTCAAGGACTGCCGATTCTTTATGACCTTCTGCCTCAAGGATCATTGCCTGCTTATGACCTTCTGCGGTAAGTATCTGTGCTCTCTTTTCTCTCTCTGCCTTCATCTGCTTTTCCATTGACTCACGGATCGCAGCCGGCGGCATGATGTTCTTTAACTCTACTCTTGTAACTTTGATACCCCACGGATCTGTTGCAAGATCTATTGTCTGGAGCATTCTTGAGTTGATCGTCTCTCTGCTTGTCAGTGTCTCATCAAGTGTCATGTCTCCGATGATATTTCTAAGTGTCGTTGCCGTAAGGTTTTCCATCGCAAGCAGGGGATTTTCAACACCGTAGGAATACAGTCTGGGGTCAACTACCATATAGTAAACGACTGAGTCGATCTGCATTGTTACGTTATCCTTTGTGATAACGGGCTGCGGTGCGAAATCAGCAACTCTCTCTTTTAAAAGTACTTTTCTGGCAACTCTGTCGATCAGGGGTATCATTATATGCAGTCCCGCATTCCATGTCTGTGAATAACGACCGAATCTCTCAACCACATAAGCGCTTCCCTGCGGTACTACACGAATGCCGCTGCAGGCCAGAATAATTAAAAAGATAAAAATAAATACCGGAAAAACCAATAATATTTCCATAATTCAACTCTCCTTCTTTTCATAAATGTGACGTTATAGATAATGAACATTCCCCGCTTTGGAATTGTTAATTATCTATAACTGACAACTATAAAACGATATAAAGGTCATCGGATTACACACTTTCCGATGACCTTATACTATCATTCACAAACGATTAATTCAATAAAGTTCAGGCTTTTTTAACTAAATCGAGGATAGCTTCCTTCGGTACTACTCCGACCGACTGGTTGGCAAGTTTTCCGTCTTTGAAAACAAGGAGTGTCGGAATACTCATTATATTAAACTTTCCTGCGAGATCGCCTTCCTCATCAACATTTACCTTTCCCACTTTTATATCGGGATTCTCATCTGCGATCTGCTCAACCACCGGCGAAAGCATCTTGCAGGGGCCGCACCATGATGCCCAGAAATCAACAAGTACGGGTTTATCGGATTTTAATACTTCGTTCTCAAAATTTGCCTCTGTAATAACTACTGCTGCCATATCTCTACCTCCTTTTATTTAGATAGTTTTGTAAGATAATCAACTGCCGACAATGCTGCAATATTGCCCTGTCCGGCTGCCTTAATGTACTGGTAAGGTGTTCCTGCGATGTCTCCCGCAACGAAACATCCGGGAATATTTGTCTTCATCTGTAAGTCGGTCTTCACATGGTTCCCCTCCATTTCAAGACCGCTTACAAGCTGTGACGGAGCGATCGATTCCCTCAGAATGAATACTCCGTCGGTTTTTATTTCGCCGCTTTCTGTAACAAGTGTATCAACCTTCATTCCGCCCTTTATCTCGACAGGTCTCTCTCTGATAACTTCAATCTTATCCGACAGATTTACCTCATCTTTATAGATCGGAATATAGTAGGTCTTTGCGGCGAACTCTGTCATAAATTCAGCCTCGCTCTCTTCTTTCTTTGAGAAGCCTACGATCACAGCTGTTTTTCCTTTATAAAGTGCTGCATCACAGGTTGCGCAATAGCTGACGCCTCGTCCCAGGAAATTTTCCTCTCCCGGAAATGTCTTTGCCGGAACGACACCTGTCGCAAGTATGATAGTCCTTGCTTCATATATATCGTTCTCTGCCTGAATAGAGAAATAATCTCCCACCGGGAAGATCAGTGTTACCTTTTTTTCGATTATCCCGATCCCGTGATCTTTAAGATGCTCATCAAAATGCTTTGCAAGATCAGCACCGCTTATATGTGGAAATCCCAGATAATTATTTATCTGCTCTGCTTTTGCAAGCTTCATGCTTAAATCTTTCGTTCCAAAAAGCAGAACGCTTTTATTCCTTACTTTTGCTGTTATTGCCGCTTCAAGTCCGGCCGGTCCGGTTCCTATGATTGCGATATCTACTCTTTCTATTTTAACCACCGCCTTTCAAAATCAGGTGAATTATTTCTGTTTGACCGTATTATATTTTATCAGACATAATTTGTCAATACACTTTTTGTCCGAAATAAAATACAAAATCCCGGCAAAAAAAGCTTGATTTATTTTTTACAAATTGTATACTGTATTTTGTGTGTAATATTAATTTTATAAGGAACGCCCGTTTCATCTGAGCCTTATAAATCATTGTGTTCAGAATAGGTCTGAAACAGAAAGGATAGCGTGAACGCTTATGAGACGGAGAACAACACTTTTGGG
>CAJORC010000352.1 GCA_905236615.1 uncultured Lachnospiraceae bacterium | reverse complement strand
CCAGAAAGTAGAAAAGCTCATACTCTCTCTGTGAGACCGAGATTTCTTCCGTATCATTATAAAAAAGCTTATGGTTTATCACATCGATCGAAACCGGCGGAAACGACAATATATCCTTTTTCCTTGTTTCGTCATTCTTTCTCAGCTGGACTTTAATCCTGGCCGACAGTTCCTTAAGACTGTAAGGTTTGACCATATAGTCATCTGCACCGCTCAGAAGTCCGTTGATTTTGTCATCTTCGCTGTCCTTTCCCGTCAGAAAAATGACCGGGGCAGAAGTCTTTTTCCTAAAAAGAGGCAGTGCATCCATGCCGCTGAGTTCCGGCATCATGATATCAAGTATAATACAATCGGGATCTACCCGGTCTATGGCATTTACCGCAGCCTTCGCTTCGGAAAAAATCTCAACTCTGTAACCTTCATTTGTAAAATATTTCCGGTTGATACAGAGAACTTCAAAATCATCATCAACAAGCATAAGTGTACTCATAGATATTATACCTCACACCAGACCCGCTAACCTCAGACAGCAATATCTATCAGCAGAAGCGTTCTATAAATTCTTTCTCAGTAATGATCGGAATGCCCAGTTCTTTCGCCTTTTTATTCTTTGACGAATTACTTTCTATATCATTATTCACAAGGAAATCAGTCTTTTTGGAAACCGATCCCGTAACTGTTCCGTTCTGTGACTCTACATAAGCCTTGAATTCAGCCCGGTTTTTATACTGATAAACATCACCTGTGATCACAAAGGTCAGACCTGCGCATTTACCGTTGACATCTACTTCCGCGCCCGAATTTTCTACATTTACCTCTTTAAGCAGTTCAGCCAGACTATCGGCATTATGCCTATCTGCGTACCAGTCAGTGATCGATTTTGATTTTTCAGAACCGATCCCGTCAATTTCATCAAAACCCAGTCCGTCTTCGAGTCTTTTTAAGAATCCGTCAAAATTGAGCTTTCCAACTATTTTCTTCGCAGCATCAAGTCCGATCATGGGAATACATAATGCAAATATAAAATTCACAGGATTCACATCACGGCTTTTCTCTATTGCTGCTGCCATGTTCTCAACCGATTTTTCGCCAAACCCTTCCATTTTCCTGATATTGTCAAAATGTTTTGAAAGCCTGTAGATATCGGCAAAATCATGTATAAAACCCTCATTCATAAATCTGAGCATAGTTTTTATCGAAAGACCGTCTATGTCCATTCCGCTCTTACTTACAAAACGGGTATATTTCTTTAAGTGCTTTGCGGGACATTCCGAATTAGTACAATGCAGGGTTTTTGTTCCGCTGTTCTCGCTTACGCGTATCTCAGTTACCGCATGGCATACCGGGCATTCGGAAGGTATCTCCGCCTCACCTGCTTTCTCATTAACTCCCACTATCTTGGGAATGATCTTGTTTGCCTTAATGCAGCGGATGACGCTTCCCTTTCCTCCGATTCCAAGTCTTTCCATCTCTGAAATATTACATAGTGATGCCCTCGAGACTGTCGTACCTTCAAGCTGCACCGGTTCAAAAACCGCAACAGGCGAAATCGTTGATACTGCGCAGGACCACTCTATATGGTCAAGCTTTGTAACCGCTTCCGTATCCTGCCATTTAAAAGCATATCCTGCCCTTGTTGCATGATGTCCCGTAACTGAACCGGTGGAAGCATAATCATTATCCTCATAAGCTATTACAAGCCCGTCAACAGGTATCGGCATCTCTCCGTTTTCAACTTTTGCAGTCCAGCGTTCTATTGCTGCTTCAATACCCTCTGCGTTGGTCTTTTCCCGGTCAACAACTGTAAATCCCGCTTTTTCGAGAAAATCCATTCTCCCGCCCCATGATTTTATATCGTCATCTATATGGACGAGTGTAAAAGCATTAAACTGCACATGCCTTTCTTTTACCTTTGCCGGATCCAAGAGTGCCAACGTTCCGGAAGCAAGATTTCTCGGATTTGCATATTTTTCATCATCATCTTCGATGGTATCATTTATCTCTTCAAAATCAGGATAAGATATCGTGGCCTCTCCTCTTACGACAAGATGACCTTTATATCCAATCTTTTTCGGAAAGCCGGAAATTGAGTCTTTCAATACGGTGATATTTGTTCCCACCGTTCCGTTTCCTCTGGTAAGTATCCGGCTTAAACTGCCTCCATCATAAGTAAGTACCAGAGTCAGTCCGTCCAGCTTCCACGAAAGCCATATTTCACGCTCTCCGGCCCACTCTTTTAATTCCGAGACAAGCTTTGTTTTCGCAAGAGAAAGAGCTGGATACTCATGTGCCTCCCTGTTTCCGCCTTCTGACTCATAACCCGTATTCTGGCTGGGACTTTCAGGCATTATGTATCCTGTTTTTTCCTCAAGTTCTTTCAGTTCATCAAAAAAGCTGTCCCACTCATAGTTGGACATTTTTTCTTCTTCGCCGTTATAATATGCCCTCGATGCATCGTTCAAGAGCGCTACAAGCTCTTCTATTCTTCTGCGATCGTTATCATTTACCGTCTTTATCTCTGCCATACAACTTTTCCCTATAATCCGGTATTTCCCTGTATTCACCGGCTTTAAGCCCGTCCAGTTCAATATTCATGAACCTTATTCTTTTTAACCTGATGACCTCATAACCGAAATGTTCACACATCCGCCTTATCTGTCTGTTCATACCTTCTGTAAGAATACAGTTAAAAGAGTTTGCTCCGGTTCTTCTGATCCTGCAGGCCTTGCTTATCCTTCCTTCAACAAGCTCGAGTCCGCCCTTCCTCATCTCTGTGATATCTCTGTCGGTTACCGGCTTGTCACAGGTAACTTCATATTCCTTCTCGTGCCCGTTTCTTGCACGGAGGATGTCATTTACGATATCTCCGTCGTTTGTCATGAGAATAAGTCCCTCAGAGTCCTTATCAAGTCTTCCAACAGGATATACCCTTACCGGATAATTAACTGCGTCCACTATATTATTCTTTTCCTTCCCCTGATCTTTAGTGGAGCATACTATCCCTCTGGGCTTATAATAGACAAGCATTACTTTTTTTCCGCCTGCAGCTATTGGTTTTCCGTCTATTGTTATCTTTTCGTCACCGGATACCTTCATGCCCTTTTCGGCCTTTTTTCCGTTGACGAAAATTCTCCCTTCATCAATAAACCTGTCGCCGTCGCGCCTTGAACAGGCGCCGACAGACGACAGGTATTTGTTAAGTCTTATTAATTCACCCATAAAAAATTAATTGTTCTTATACCTCGTACTTATATCCAACCTCAGCCAATTTAAGGTGCATATCGATCTTGCGGTACATATTCTCAGAAATAAAAGGCTTCTGAAGGAAATCAATTGCTCCGTGATCAAATGCCCTCGCTTTTGTTATAACAGATACATCATTCATCGTGATAAGTATCGGCATACTGACAAGCTCAGAAATTCTGTGAATTGCCTGCATACATGAAATTCCGTTCATATCCGGCATATGCATATCTATCAAAGCGATATCCGGCTTTTCTGATTTTGCAATTTCAATTGCTTCTGTACCACTGTTTGCGGTAACACAGTCGTATCTGTCGCCTATAGCTTTTTTCGCTTCATCAAGAATTGTCGGCATATCATCAACAATCAACACTTTTTTTCCTGTCTTGCTCATAAAATCATACCCTCCATTAAGTATTCTCACTCAACAATTTACAGTGTCAGCATCTTTTTATCTGCTTGACGAAATTCTAATTATAAGTGTATGATATTTTAGTGTATAAATCAAGATACATCGGGCAATTTTTTCAAAAATTTTACTATTTTGTGTACAATTCTTCATCAATTTAACTCATTAAATCAACCAGAGGTGAATCAATGATAAAAAACCTATTTTCCCAGAAAAAACTTATTTTATCCTGTGAGGTTTATCCTCCCAAAAAAGAAGCGGATTTCAACAAAATCTTTAACGTGCTGGACGATATAGCAGCTGAATCTCCTGATTTTATCAGCGTGACCTACGGTGCCGGCGGTTCCAATGTCGGAAAAAACGTCGAGATCGCAGCTTATATCAAGAAGCTCGGCATCGAGTCCTTAGCTCACATAACCTGTATAGGATACAGTCGTGAAAATATAGACGAGGGACTGGATAAGCTTAAAGAAGTCGGAGTTGACAATGTCCTCGCACTTCGCGGAGATGTTCCAAAAGATATGACCGAGGAACAGTTCAAATCCAGAGACTTTACACATGCAAGCGATATGGTTGCCTATATT
>CAJORC010000351.1 GCA_905236615.1 uncultured Lachnospiraceae bacterium | reverse complement strand
CTTATAGAACTTTCCAAAATATGGTGCATGATCATAGTAAGCAACGCAATATGAGACAGATCCGCTGTTCCCGCTTACTGCAGCTGCGCCATAAGGAGAATTGGAAGAGATTGCAGCAATTATTTCTTTGTCAGAACTATTATTATCATCCTGATCATATTTACCTTTATCAGGATCTTCTTCATCATCCTTATTACCGCCGGAATCTTCAGTTGTATATACAGCCTTGGATGCAATTACACAGCCCTTTGTATAAGAATGAGTATTGTATGTATAGGTCAGACCGTCTGAATTTTTTATAATACGATTTGTTACTATATTAGCAGTAGTCGGTTCATTTTTATTTATTAGTTCGGATTTTGATGAAAGAACCAAAGCCGCAACTCCGGCAACAACAGGAGAGGCCATAGAAGTTCCGGTCATAGTTCCGTAACTTGAGGCAGAGCTTGCATAACAGGATTTAATTGTATCACCGGGAGCAGCGATATCTATATCCGAACTATAATTTGATGTTTGTGAAAGAGCATCTTCTGCAATATTGGCAACTGAGATTACATGATTCAAAGCCGCCGGGTAAGAGACATCATTTAACCCGTCATTTCCGGCTGCAGCAACGATAACGCAGCCCTTTTCGTAAGCCTCATTTATTTTGTTTTGTAAAGTTGTTTTGATTTCGCTGGTCAAGGAGCTTTTTGTGATTGCAACACTCATATTTATGACATCGGCACCATTTTCTGCTGCATAGCCTATTGCTGTTGCAAGATCACTTGAATACATGTTGCCGTTGTCATCTCCGAGTTGAATAAGCATAAGGCTGGCATTCGGAGCAACACCGCATACGCCCTTGTTATTTGCAGCAGCAGCGATTATTCCTGCAACGTGTGTGCCGTGGTCACGATGCTCTGGAACCGGGTTTACATTATCGTTTTCTTTTTTTACATTATATTTTTTTACTATATTATCTTGTAAATCTTCATGTGTTGTAAGGAATCCGTTATCAATAACGGCAACTGTAACACCGGCTCCGGAATTTCCGCTGACCCATACAGGATCTGATTTTATCTTGTTATGATGCCACTGTTCGTTTGCATCGGAGTATTTAAAATTATATGCAGCGGTGTCAACAGTTCCGGCAACATCCAGCATTACATCCGCACATATAGGCACATTGATATTTGCAGATCTGCTTGCATCTTCGAATACTTCATCAAGACTTTTATCAAATGTTACAACACCTATTCCCTGATCAAATTTCTTCAGGTTGCCGCCGTATGATTCAGCTATCTTCTTTGCCTCTTCTTCAGTTTCAGCCTCGAAAAATGCCTGATTTTCAACATAATCTACACCTTTTTCATGGCTGTCAACATATTCTTTTTCAGCTAAAAGAACTTCCGCGACATCCGGATCACAGGATTCGCTGGAGTTTACAGCAGAATCATTGCTTTCAGATTTAATATAATTTTCTGAGCCGTAAGCAGCAGAATATGTTAAAAACAGAGAAAGGGCAGTAATTATCGAGATTTTTTTTGTGAAATTGGATCTGTTGATCATTTATGAGTTCCCCCTTATTAAAACGATATGCATACAATAATCATGATATCAAAGCAGCCTGTTTTTATCAAGCACATAGAATGATACAAATTATTGTTGACAAAACAACAAATTGTATCTATACTGAAAACAGGATTGTTGACATATCAACAAATGATACCGGTGTTTATTTTGAAATGAAGGTGATCTAAATAAATAAGTATGAAGATTTTTCCGAACTGATAATGACCAGCTACAGGGCGATTCAGAGGATAAAAAGCGCAGGCATGAAAAAGATGGATCTCAGGGCTGCGGATGTGAATTGCGTATATTATCTGTCTAAAAATCCCGACGGACTTTCAAATGTCCAGCTTTCAGAACTTTCGGGAAATGATAAGGCCGCAATTTCACGATCGATAAATTATCTTATGAAGAATGGCTTTGTGCAGTTATCGGCTGAAGATGACGCCAAAAAGTACGGGCGAAGATATATCCTGACAGATAAGGGAAAAGATGCAGCAGAAAAGGTTAATTCGCGCGTTGAAGATGTGGTAAATGAGGTAGGAAAAACAATAAACCAGGATGAGGGCAGGATTTTTTACGAGACTTTTCATACAATAGCCGAAAAGCTTGAAGAACTTG
>CAJORC010000350.1 GCA_905236615.1 uncultured Lachnospiraceae bacterium | reverse complement strand
CTTTTTTGTGTCCATAAATCACCCTATGCCAACTGCTCAGAATTATCCTTTATCTCAGCAACAACATTCAGTATTTCTTTTGCTTTTGCCATATCATCTTTAAATAGTGCTGTTATGCTTCCCACCGATCTAAACGGCTCCTGCATAAGAACGGAATTATCCTCAATATTTCCGTTTGCAACGATATAGTCAACTATAAGATTTACGAAACGGATCTGATTAATATTCAACTTCTCATCAGAGAGGAAACTGCTGAAAGCCTCATTTACTGCCGACCTATCAAGCCCGACAATTTTTCGCACGAGCCTTCCAATCGGAGTATCGCCATATTCCTTTCTATAATCTTCCCTGCTTCCAAGCTCATTCCAGAGAATTCTTTCAAGTTCCTTCATGTCTGCTTCGTTAAGTCTTTTATTATTTCGAAGTTTATAAACGGAAAGGTTATCCTCATGCTGTTTAAGATAAAACTCTACCTTCTTTCTGTAATTCTTAAGGTCATTGGCTGCATAAAGAGGCTCGCCTTCAACTGCATCTGTTATATTATCCGTAAAGTTCGTATAGTATATTTTTCTCTTAACTTTATCAATATACTGCAGAAGCCCACGCATGGCTTCGCGAACCTGTTCAAGTTCTATGACGCTCGTATTCTCCCAGAATTCCTGAGTCCTTACCTTTTCAATCGTTTCCTTTGCTGCTGCAACCTGCGGAATTGAATACTTTCCCTGAAGTGTTTCGGCAGCTCCGACTACAATCTCAATGGGATTCTGTACATTCTTGCTCTGAAGTATTCCTAAATCAATACTGTAGATAAGATAATCGAATCGTCTGGCAAGTTCATTATCCTTCTTCGGTCTGACAAGCGGAGCTATATGTTCCTTTATATCAGATATTTCAACCGTCTCAAGATTATTCCATTTTCTAAGGTTTCTGTAAGCCTCGACATATCTTAAATGCCGCTTTACAATGAAACTTTCGTCATTTAGATCTACCACTGCAGAATGGCAGTCATTTACAAGTGACTCCCGGTAATTGACGTAATTTTCATCATTCGTATATTGAGCCGCCTGTAGTTCCCTGCATATCATGGCTTTTGTCGTATAAATCTTTTCAGACAGACTTGCCTGTATACCGCTTTCAGCTCCATTTTTATTAACTCTGAAAAATTCAAAGTTATTGCAGAAATCAAATATCAGGAATTTCTCCTTATCAATGCCTTCGCCAAGTAAGTCCGCACACAATCTTGTCCCACGACCTATCATCTGCCAGAATTTCGAATAACTCCTGACCTTTTTGAAAAATACCAGATTCAGAATTTCCGGTATATCAATTCCTGTATCCAGCATATCTACGGATACTGCAATCTGAGGCATTTTTTCCTTGCTACTAAAATCATCAATAAGACTATCGACATACTTAATGCTGTAATCAATCTGTTTTATAAAATCACCGGGATATTCCGGAAATATTTTTCCAAATCGTTCAACGATAGCCTGAGCATGGAGAGAGTTCTTCGCAAAAATAATTGTCTTTCCGAGCTTATCTCCACCCTCTATTTTAAGTCCTTTTTCGATCAGCTCTTTCAGAACCTTATCAATAGTGTCAGAGTTGAAAAGCCATGTATTTATAGCTTCACTTGAAATATCATCTGTAATACTGTCATCAGCGGCAAAGGTTTCCTCATAATCAGCCTTTTCCTCCTCAGAAAGTTCATCATAATGAATACCGGATTCCATTATTGGCGATTTATATTCAAGAGTTGAATAATTTACAAGATAGCCTTCTTCGACAGCCTTTTCCAATTCATAAGCAAAAGTCGGAACACCTCTTTCAAGATCAAAAATGCCATAAGTATTCTTATCAATCTCATTCTTTGGTGTCGCCGTCATTCCAAGAATCATTGCATCAAAATACTCAAATATTTCCTGATACTTCTTATATATACTTCGGTGAACCTCGTCACATATGATGAGGTCGAAATGTCCCGGTCCGAAAAGCCTTTCCCCGAACTTATTCTTTTTTTCATCTATGGCGTTCATCATTGT
>CAJORC010000349.1 GCA_905236615.1 uncultured Lachnospiraceae bacterium | reverse complement strand
TTTAAAAAATACAAACTCGCAATAATTTTCCTTATTTCTACTGTAGTTATAAGCCTTGTGGGGCTGATTTATTACCGAATAATTACAAAAAGGGAAGCCAAAGCATCTAAGGAACAAAAGGATAATAATATATAATATAAAAAACACTTGCAAATAAAAGGCGACTATGATATAATATTCAAGCTGTCTTTAAAGGCAGTTAATAAATACACACATTCCGCCGTGTTCGGTTGGGTGTCACCGCGATACAAGGTGATTTCCGTTATCAGAGGCGGGATGGAGGTAAAACCTCAGGAGGAAAAAATTATGGCAGTTGTATCAATGAAACAACTTCTTGAAGCCGGTGTTCATTTCGGACATCAGACAAGACGTTGGAACCCGAAAATGGCTGAGTACATTTTCACAGAAAGAAACGGTATCTACATTATCGACCTTCAGAAGACTGTTAAAAAGCTTAACGAAGCATATCTTTTTGCTTGCGAAATAGCTAAAAACGGCGGCGATATCCTTTTCGTAGGTACAAAGAAACAGGCTCAGGATGCTGTTAAGACAGAGGCAGAAAGATGTGGAATGTACTATGTAAATGAGAGATGGCTTGGAGGTATGCTTACAAACTTCAAGACAATCCAGACTCGTATTGAAAGACTTAAGAAAATAGAGAAGATGGAAGAAGACGGCACATTTGATGTTCTTCCTAAGAAGGAAGTAATCAAACTTCGCAAGGAACTTGAGAAACTTGAGAAGAACCTTGGCGGTATCAAGGAAATGAAGAGAATTCCGGATGCTATCTTCGTAGTAGATCCCAAGAAGGAAAGAATCTGTGTTCAGGAAGCACATGCACTTGGTATTCCGCTTATCGGTATTGCCGATACAAACTGTGATCCTGAAGAACTTGACTATGTAATTCCGGGTAATGATGATGCTATCCGTGCAGTTAAGCTTATTGTCTCAACAATGGCAGACGCTGTTATCGAAGCAAACCAGGGTGAAGTGCTTTACGAAGGCGATGTAGAAGCCGAGGAAGCAGAAGCAGTTAACGAGTAAGTTTTAACAGATTCGGAGGATAAATAAATGGCTATTTCAGCATCAATGGTAAAAGAATTAAGAGAAATGACCGGCGCAGGTATGATGGACTGCAAAAAGGCACTTAATGAGACAGACGGCGATATGGACGCTGCTGTTGAATTTTTAAGAAAGAACGGACAGGCTAAGGCTGAGAAGAAGGCCGGAAGAATTGCAGCAGAAGGTATCTGCAAGATTGCTTCAGAAGGTGACAAGAGCGCAGCTGTAGTAGAGGTTAACTCTGAGACAGACTTTGTTGCCAAGAATGAGAAGTTCCAGACTTTTGTAGCTGATGTTGCAGAGCAGGCGCTTACAACTTCAGCAGCTGATATCGATGCTTTCCTTGCTGAGAAATGGGCTAAAGATACATCAAAGACTGTAAACGAAGCATTGGTAGAACAGATTGCCGTAATCGGAGAGAAGCTTTCAATCCGTCGTTTTGAGAAAGTTACAGCTGAAAACGGCTGTGTTGTTTCATATACACACGGTGGTGGTAAGATTGGCGTTATTGTAGAGGCTCAGACAACAGCAGTAACAGACGCCGTTAAAGAAGCTCTTACAAATATCGCAATGCAGGTTGCAGCTCTTACACCTAAGTATGTATCCCGTGATGAAGTATCGGCAGAATACATTGAGCACGAGAAGGAAATCTTAAGAGCACAGATTATGAACGATCCTAAGGAAAGCCAGAAGCCTGAGAAGGTTATAAACGGCATGATTGAAGGTCGTGTAAGCAAAGAAATGAAGGAAATCTGCCTTCTTGATCAGGTTTATGTTAAGGCTGAGGACGGAAAGCAGACAGTAGCTAAATATTTGGAGCAGGTTTCAAAAGAAGCAGGCAGCGATGTAAAGGTTAAGAGATTCGTTCGTTTCGAGACCGGTGAAGGTATTGAGAAGAAGGAAGAAGACTTTGCAGCAGAGGTTGCAGCTCAGATGAATGCATAAGAAGTGCATTACAATAATAATATCAGCAATTAAAACTGCCGCACCGATTTTTGGTGCGGCAGTTTTTTTTAGCTCCCCCTTGAGGGGTGGCGTGATGAGCCATAGGCTCATTTAGACATGCCTATGGCAGAGCTGTCAGCGGAGCTGACTGAGAGGGTGGTGTCCCTGCTACTACCTTTATGCAAAGTCCACAAAAATGCCACCCTCCGGATACCCTAAATTTTGTACAGTTTTGCCAATTGAAATATCAACCTCTCCGATGTATTATTGATACACAAAATTACATTGGAGGGGATTTTTATTGGGGAAAGAATACAGATTTGATGACAATATTGCGCCTGATCAGTTTGCATATGATGATGCATTCAGGACTATGGAAGTAGACTGTGACGATATAGTTCTGCCGTTTATCAATTATCTTTTCGGAGAATCTTACGATAAGAGTGCACAGATCATAAGACGCGCCAACGAATTATATGTATCCGCTCAATACACATCAGATAAAAGGATAACAGACGGTCTTGTCGATATTATTCAAAATAAGATTAGAAAGACCTATCATCTCGAATGTGAAAGCGGATCTGTTGATTCTACAATTCTTATAAGAGTATTTGAATATGATGCTCAAATCGCATTAAAAAACGGAGAGCTCCAAGACGGAAAGCTTACGGTCAGTTTTCCAAATACGGCGCTCTTGCTCTTGTACGCTGATAAGAAGTTTCCGGATGAAACGGAGATAGTAATACAGACTCCGGAAGGAAAAACCAGCTATAAGGTAAAGGTTATAAAAGAGTCGGATTTTGATGTGGAAAAGATATTTGAAAACAATCTTTTTATGCTCCTGCCCTTTTATCTGTTTAATTATAAGAAGAAGCTCTCCCAGATAAACGATGATAAAAACGCGCTGGAAAAACTGGAAAAGGAATACGTGGATATCCTCTTAAAACTTGATAAAAAGGTGGACGCGGGAGAGTTGTCAGCGCTTTCCCAAAGTGTTATCATAAGGTTAATAAAGAGTGTAACGAACAAGCTTGCGCATAATTATAAAAATGTAAATCGAAGGGTAGGTGATATGATGGGCGGAAGAGTACTTGATCTCGAAGTGGTAAGACTATATAGAGAAGCAGAAAACCGGGGAATGGAAAAAGGAAAAGCAGAAGGAAAAGCAGAAGGAAAGGCAGAAGACATACGTTTATTAATGAAAAATATGAACCTGACATATTTACAGGCCTTAGATGCACTTGATATTACCGGTGAAGAGCGGGATAAATATATTCA
>CAJORC010000348.1 GCA_905236615.1 uncultured Lachnospiraceae bacterium | reverse complement strand
TGGGCAGATTACTCACCGTTGCTCCTCTTCCTTCTGGCTGAGGTACACAGCCGGAATACGGAGGATAGGGCTTGATTTTGTAACTTATGCGGCGTGACAGAGGAATTAACCGTGGCAAAAGGGAAATATAAATATCTTTTCAAGAATATGGCATTGTTCACCATAAGCAGCTTTGTTTCTAAACTGCTTGTGTTTTTTCTGGTTCCCTTTTATACTTCGATACTTACAGAGTCGGAGTACGGTATAGCTGACGTAATGCAGTCGACCCTGCTCCTTACGGTACCGCTCCTTTCCTTAAATGCAGGAGAAGCGGCACTGCGTTTCGGGCTGGATAAAGGTGCAGACCATGCGGAGATACTGGGGATTGGCCTGAAAAGAGTCCTGATATCGGACATTACAGCCCTTCTTCTGTCGGCGGCAGTATATATATTCCGCCTGGGAACAGGGCTTGGACCGAAAAAAGAATATATACTTTTATTCTTCATTCTTTATGTCTGCAACAGTTTCTATGAATACATGCTTCTGTACTGTCAGGGTACAGAAAAAGTCCAGATAATGATAACGGGAAGTGTATCCTGTACATTCCTTGTGATAATCTGTAATCTGGTTTTTCTGCTGGTATTCTCGATGGGACTGTATGGATATCTGCTTGCACAGATGATCTCTTTTCTAGGCTCAGGGCTACTGATATTCATGCTCCTTGGCGGTATATCTGAGTTAAAAAACATAAAAGGCGACAGAAGCCTGCAGAAAGAAATGAAAGAATACGGGGCGGGAATGCTCCTTTACTCAACATCAAGCTGGGTGAACAACGCTCTCGACAGGTATTATATACTGCTGATGCTGGGAACTGCGGAGAACGGACTCTATGGTGTCGCTTACAAAATACCTGCTATACTGACGATATTTCAGAGAATTTTTGCACAGGCATGGCAGATGTCGGCAGCAAAGGAATTTGATGAAGAGGACAGGGATGCCTTTTTCTCGAAAATGTTCAGGGTCTACAGTGCGATAATGGTGCTCGGTGCGGCGGGAATAATCCTTTTACTTAAACCGCTGGCAAGGATAATGTTTCAGAAATCTTTCTTTGAGGCATGGGTGCTTGTGCCGCCGCTGCTTATTTCTGTAATATTCGGGGCACTGGAAGGCTTTCTTGGCTCTATCTGCCTTGCCTTCAAGGACGGAAAGAGCATAGGACGTGCCACGGGGCTCGGTGCGCTGGTGAATATAGTTCTTAATTATTTCCTGATAATAGAATTTGCGACAATGGGCGCGGCGATAGCTACTCTTATCTCATATTTTGTGATGTTTGCGGCGGCATATATCATGGTGAGAAAGTATGTAAAGCTTGAAGTTTCAATGAGAAAGAACTTCTTTGCTTATGCGCTCCTTATAGTTGAAGCACTTACCGTAACCGTAAATATAAAGAACTTCTATCTGATAAATTCGATAATAGTTTTGATAATTGCCATCCTTTACATGAAAGAGATCGCTGCCTTTATTGCGAAGATCATCGGGAAGAAAGATGCCAAAAGAAATATCTGATAAAAAAATATTCGATAAGTTAAAAGAAAATACGGGATGGGCTTTTACGCTTCTTTATCTCTGGCTTATATTTTCATCTTTTATAAGGCAGGATTTTTATGCAGTGACAGGTGTTTATGCCACACTGATAATTTTTGCTGTACTTTTCCTTATAGCTCTATTCAGGATCGATCTCAGAAAATCGGATGTCCGGACTAAGACTGAGATCGCTGTTTTTGCGCTGACGGCGATCATTGCGACATTGAACTTAAAGCTGATAAATTCAGGAATGGGTGCCCTGTTCATCCCGACGGATATGGTGCTTATGCTTCTGCTCGTGCCGAGGATAGAGCTGACGGACCGTATGCGGAGAGTTATCGCAGGAAGCGCGTCCCTTCTAATGATATACTGGTATGCCTATATCCACTGGGAATACGGCTTTAACATGGCAGGTCTTCTGTACATGATAATTTTCATGACGGGGGAGATTTTTGCAGAGTATGTCAAAAATGATTTCGATATGCAGTATATGAGTCTGGTGCAGATACTTTTATTTGTAACGACGGTGCTCATCACAATATGCTATCATGCGCGTTCGGCGGCTTTGTGCGTGATCCTTTACGGGATCATATGGAAACTGCTCCCGTATTTAGGGGAGAAGAAAGTTCTTTATAAACTGCTGGTCGCAGCAGCGACTTTCGGAAGCCTTTTATTTACACTGCTCTATATGCTTATGGGCAGACTCGGCATTAACCTGACTATTCTTTATAAGGATATCCTCTCCGGAAGACAGGATATCTGGGCAGAGCTCTGGGGAGCGTTGGCAGGGCAGCCCCTTACAGGGATTGGTTCTTCCTATGAGCTTAAGAGCTTTTTTATCTTTGAGGTTCATAACGGGCTTTTCGATATTCTGGCGGTTCACGGGATCATAGTCTTTGCACTTGTGATCTTTATGCTGGTAAAAAGGCTTAACGAGACGGCGGATATACACTTTTCCTACAGGCCGGACTGCCGCCATGCCATAGCCGGTGTATTTGCACTGCTTTTTGCCTCTTTCTTTGAAAACGGCTTTATCGTTCCGCCTTACAGTATTGTATTTATGGCGCTGCTTCTGCTCGGACGCGAGTGATCGGAGGTAATATGCAGGCAACGATTTCCGTAATTTCGATAATATATAAAGTAGAACCTTATCTGAAAGAATGTATAGAAAGCCTTATCAGACAAAGCTACCGGAATATTGAGATCATTCTTGTTATCGGGGAAAAAGGCGATGGGACAGATGATAACTGTCTGGAAATTGCCGAAGCTTATGCGAAGGCAGATGACAGGATAAAGATCGTAAGATGTGCGGCAGCGGGAACCGGAGACGCAAGAAACAGAGGACTTGCGGCTGTAACGGGAGAGTTCATCGCATTTGTTGACGGTGATGATTATGTTGAGGAAAAGTTCATTGAAAAGCTTTATGAAAACATGGATTTTCACGGGGCGCAGATTTCGGTCTGCGGGAAATACAGCGAATACCCTGATAAGTCGGTAGCCGATGAACCGCATTCGGTTAAAAATCTTAATGGGGAAGCGGCATGCAGGATGATCCTAGAGAAAAACGGCTTTTTCTTCCATTGCTGGGACAAGCTTTTTAAGGCAGAATTATTCGAAGGTCATGAGTTTCCAACTGAAGGACAGCTCGAAGACCGCTACACAATTGGAAAAATCCTTACTGAGGCAGAGTCAGTCGTTTACGACAGTAGTCCTCTCTATCATTACAGAGTCCGGACAGACAGTGTATCGAAAACTGACGTAGACTCGGAGCAGAATACAAAAGCGGATGAATATTTCTGCTCACTTGTTGAAAAACGCTATCCTTCATTAAGGGCTTTATGCGGGGAGTTTCTGGTATACGACCACATAACCTGTATACAGAATATGCTCATGGCAGGGAGCTATAGCAAAGAAAAGGCAGCTCCGCATATCCGCTATGTCAAGACCCATGCAGCCTCGGTCCTCGCCAAAGAAGACCTTGACCGCAATACCCGCATAAAAATATACCTGACGATATACTGCCCCAGATTATTAAAACTCGTCACTCGTAGGAGATAACATCCTAGTGACGTTGCAACTGATTTACAAATATCGGTGAAATTCAACTATCACTGCGGAGTAAGACCTTAAAACGGAGTAGGATATTTAATGAAATCTAAAATTTTTAAGAACAAAAGAATACTTTTCGTATGCCGTGAAACATATTCAAAGCCATTGTGGTTTCTGGCAAGGGATCTGAAAGAAGAAAACGAAGTTGCGGCATTTTATATCATGTCGTCAGAGAGCAAGTTCAATAAATGCTACTACAACGAGCATACGATATTCGAATTCAGAGAAAAACTGCCCGATGTAAAACTCTATGACGTTGCCGATATCTGCGACAAATTCGTAGAAGGTTTCGAAAAGTCAAAATCGCCGGCAGATATGGAATTCCTGACGAAAATAGAGGCGGAATACAGCCATTTCAAGACACTGAACCTTCAGCTCATGAGTTCACAGGAAAATACCAGACACTACCACTGGAGAGATTACTGGTCACTCACGACAGACGAGGAAAACAATTACTGGCTTGAACTGAATTATAAAAAAATATTTGAAATCCTTGACGACTTCAAGCCGGATGTGATATTAGACCTTGATAATGCAGAACTGCAGAGGACGATACTCTGCGAGGTTGCATATAAGAGGAAAATACCTTACATGACCGTTGAGTACGGAAAATACGGATATTACAAATATCCGAGCTTCCAGAACTCATATGGGATAGACCCCTATTTCAGAAAAATATACGAAGATAAACTTGCGCTCAGCGATGGAGAGATGCAGGAGTCAATAGACTATATAAATGATTTCAGGTCAAAATCGGATATCATGAACCCTGAATTTGCAGGCTCCGTTACAGCCCAATACGAGAGAGACAGCCTCATCTGGATAATGAGAGTGATGAGGGGTAAGTGGAATTACTTCTGGAATCAGGATTATACGGCAGGAAACATCAAATTCAAGAAAAAAAGCCGTATGCTCTACGCACCGTCAAAACCCTACCTGAAACACTACTGGGATACGATGATGAGAAAGCGTAAATTCCTTGTGCCGGATAACGGATATTTTGAGCCGCCGGTTGAGGGCGAGACCTACGTTTACATGCCGCTGCATCTGATACCTGAATCAAGCGTGTTCGTAAAGGCTTCTTTTTATGTTGACGAGCTCAATCTTATCGAACAGGTTTCAAAGGCACTTCCTGTGGGATGGAAATTATACGTCAAAGAACATCAGGCCATGCTTGGTGAACGTGATCCCGAATTCTATAAAAAAGCTTCGGAAATTGCCAATGTAAGGGTGGTTCAGGTAAACTATTATTCAGATCCGAAACCATGGATAGTAAAGGCTAAGGGGATAGTGACTATCACCGGAACCGCAGCATATGAGGCGGCACTTATGGGTAAAAGATCGATAGTGTTCGGTGATGTTCCGTTCTCGATTATAGACGGAATCACGCGTATCCGTTCATTTGAGGACTTAGGGGAGGCCATAAGGAATTTCGGACCGGTCGATAATATCCATTCGGCAGCGGCTTACCTCGAAGCTGTTAAAGAGGCAGGCTGCGAGATGCGTATATTCGAGTTAATGGATGGTGCTGAGGAAATCTTCGCAGGCCGCAAAAAAGAAGATGCAGAATTCGATAAAATGCTCGAAGAACTGCTTCACTTCTACGAAAAAGGCTATAAACGCTGGCTCGCCGGCGAAGTTCGCTGATACAGAGACGTTGCAGATAATGAAAAGTCAAATGGATTTGTTAATTATCTGCAACGTCACAAAAGAGAGAACGTTATAAAAGAGAGATTGGAGGGTACAAATATGGTAAACAACATTATCAGCAGACTTGAAGAGGGGAAATTCGTACTTATTGCGGAGATCGGTGTAAATTATTATGATATCGCCGTTGAAAAGGGAATATCAAATATGGAAGCCGCGAAGCTGATGATAAAAGAGGCGAAAAAAGTCGGGATACATGCGGTAAAATTCCAGACCTATAAGGCGGGAACACTTGCGGCAAAGGCATCTCCGTCATACTGGGACAGAAGAGAAGAGCCGACGGCATCCCAGTATGAGCTCTTTCAGAAATTTGATTCCTTTGGAGAAGCTGAATACAGGGAACTTGCGGAGTATTCGGAGAGCATAGGAATAGAATTTCTGTCAACGGCCTTTGACTTCGAGTCGGCAGATTATCTTGACAGTATGATGAATGTCTACAAGATTTCATCCTCCGACCTGTCGAACCTTCCGTTTATCGAATATCAGGCAAAAAAGAACAAGCCGGTGCTTCTTTCAGTCGGAGCCTCAAATGAAGACGAGATAAGGGCTGCAGTTGATGTCATCAGAAAGAATAACGACAAAAAGCCCACACTTCTTAATTGCGTGCTTGAATATCCTACACCTCTGGAAGATGCAAACCTTTTAAAGATAGAGTCACTGAAGAAGGCATTTCCTGACTGCTATATCGGATATTCAGACCATACGAAGCCCACCGAGGACTGTGATGTGGCTAAGATGGCCTATACCCTCGGAGCACAGGTTATCGAAAAGCACTTTACACTTGATAAGACCTTAAAGGGCAATGACCATTATCATGCAATGGACCCTGCGGATGCGATAGAGATACTCCATGCCATCAAAAGAATGGATATGCTTAAGGGAAATGGCGAGTTAAAGGCGTTGGAGACCGAGAGCGCAGCAAGGGCAAACGCAAGGCGTTCAATAGTTGCTGCCTGCGATATTGCAAAGGGAAGTATTATCACGAAGGAAATGCTTACATTCAAGAGACCGGGCAGCGGAATCTCACCTTCCGAGATAGACAGCGTGACAGGAAAGACTGCACAGGTTGACATAAAAGACGATACGATAATTACAGAGGAGATGTTCTCTTGAGCAGTGAAAGCGGTAAAAAGGCCGTAAAGTCAGGCTTTTGGTATGTAATTTCAAATGTACTCATAAGGGCGGTAGGTATTTTGACCGCCCCTATATATACAAGGCTTTTAACCACGGCAGAAACGGGCTATGCCAACAATTTCAACAATAATGTGAGCCTTCTCAGCGTTATAGCCGGGCTCTGTCTCATCTATTCAGTCGGAAGGGCAAAGCTTGATTTTGCAGAGGAATTCGACAAATACTTATCTTCGATACAGACTCTTTCGGGGATATTCGGAATCCTGATGATGGCAGCGGTCTTTATAGTCTGTCCTGCAGAGGGAATGCTTAAGCTTGAAAGGACGGCAGTGCTTATCCTTTTTGCATATCTTGCGGTCTATCCTTCGATAGACTATATGCAGTATAAGTACCGTTTCGAGTACCGTTATAAAGAAAATATAGCAATCTCGGTCATCATCACCCTTGCGACGGTAATACTGACAGTAGCTCTGATCTTTGCAATGCCATACGACAAAAGATTTGCGAAGATACTCGGAACCGTTATTCCCAGCGCGGCTGTTGCGCTCTGGTGCTATACGAAGATAATAGTAAGGGGAAAATGCTTTTTTAATAAAAAGTTCTGGGCTTATGCACTTAAGATATCGCTTCCCATGATACCGCACGGTCTTGCGATGCTTCTTCTTGCCCGTATCGATACTTATATGATCGCGGAGATATGTAATTTTTCGGATGTGGGACTTTATACATCGGGTTATACCATAGGCAGTCTTCTCATGTTTGTGACGAATGCGGTCGGCAATGCATGGCTGCCATGGTTCAATGAGAGACTTTACGAAAACGATCATAAGGCGATAAGGGAAAAGAACCTTTACATGATGCTTGCAGGTTCAGCGATCACGCTGGCATTCATTGCAGCTGCGCCGGAAGCCGTTAAGATACTTTATGCGCCTGCCTATCATGCGGCTATGTATGTTGTGCCTCCGGTGGCACTGGGAACGCTCTGCCAGTATTTCTATACAAACTATGTAAATGTTGAGCTTTTCTACAAAAAAACCACTCTTATCGCGATAAATTCCTGCATCGCCGCAGTTGCGGACATAGCGCTCAATGCATATTTTATCCCGCGTTACGGTTACATAGCAGCAGCCTATACGACACTTGCAGGCTATTTCATACTTATGGTACTGCATTTCATATCGACAAGGATAATACTGGGGATAAAGCTTTACAGGGACTTTTTGTATTTCCTCATCCTTATCGTGACATCAGCTGTTGGAATCGGCTGCTTGTATTTCTATGACAACTGGCTCATAAGATATGCGGCAGTTCTATATTCATCGGAATTTTGGCATATTGTAAAAATGATGTTATAATGGGAGTAGTTTTAAAATTCAGGGAAAGATTGAAGAAAAGAAAGTAACGAAGAATGTCTAAAATACTTGTTGTAATACCTGCGCGCGGAGGCTCTAAGAGAATACCTAGAAAGAACGTGCGCCTTATGTGCGGGAAACCGCTTATACTCTATTCTGTAGAGCACGCACTTGCCCTTAAGGAAAAATATGACGCTGATATTGCCGTATCCACGGATGACGAGGAACTTGCCGCTATAATCGAAGACAGTGGTGCGGAGCTTGTCGAGAGGGGCGAAGAGTTATCGGCCGATTCAGTTACCTTGGATCCCGTAATCTATGATGCGGTCTTAAAAATGGAAGAGCGCATGGGAAAGACTTATGACTGTGTGATCACAATGCAGGCTACAAGCCCGACACTGAAGACGGATACGCTTTTCGGGGCAGTCAGATATTTCGAAGAAGGCGGATACGATACGGTTATAAGCGTAGTAAATAAGCCGCATCTTTCATGGACGAAGAAGGACGGCGAGATCGTAAAGAATTACGAGAAACGCCTGAACTCACAGGAACTTCCGGCTAATTATCTTGAGACCGGAGCTTTTGTGATATCCAGAAGAGAAGTAGTTAAGGCTGACAGCAGGATAGGTGCGAAGGTTTCGGTGTTTGAGACTGCGCCTATCGAAGCCGTGGATATAGATACAGATGAGGACTGGATCACGGCGGAAGCGATTCTTGGCAGGAAAAAGATACTCTTTTACTGCATTGGACAGCGGAGACTCGGCATGGGACATGTTTACAGATGCCTGTCCATAGCCTATAAGCTCGTGGGACATGAGCTTCTTTTCGTTACCGATGAGAAAAGTGATATGGGTATAGAGAAGCTTAAGGATTCGTTTTTCCCTTATAAAGTGATCTCGTCCGACAGTGACCTTGAAAAGATCCTTGAAGAATATGGTCCCGACGTGGTAGTAAATGATGTCCTTGATACCTCGGAGGAGCTTATCAATCTTGAGAGAAATTATGCTTCGAGGATAGTCAACTTCGAAGATATGGGAAAGGGTGCAAGACTGGCCGATGTAGTTATAAACGCCCTTTACGAGAATAATTCGAGACGTTCCGGAAATGTCCGTGAAGGTTCCGATTACTATTTCATAAGAGATGAATTTTTAGAGCAGAAGCCAAAGGCTTTCAGCGAAGAGTGCAAAAATATCATGATAATCTTTGGCGGAGCAGATCCGGCAGACCTTACGGGAAAACTCTACAGGGTGTGCCAGAAGCTTGGAGATTATATGCCGGACTGCGAATTCCATTTTATAACGGGCTTCGCTTATCTCGGAAAAGAGAATATCAGGGATATTCCCGAAAAGAAGATATTCATACATAATGACGTAAAGCGTGTATCCGCTTACATGAAAAATGCCGATATTGCGGTTACAAGCCAGGGACGGACGATCTACGAGCTTGCCAGCATGGGAGTTCCCGCTATTGTAATGGCGCAGAATGTACGCGAGGCAGAGCACGTATTTGCAGCAATACAGAACGGATTTATCAACTTAGGCCTGGGTGAAAAGCTTGATGATGATTCTATCGCAAAAACGATCCGCTGGCTCGCCGATACACCAAACGTAAGGAGAGAAATGCGTGCCGCAGAACTGACTCATAAATTTGCCCGTGGCCAGCAGAGGGTAATAGACCTGATCCTGGAGAATTGATCTGCTGCTTAAAAATACAGAAATAATGGGGAACTTTTGATGGAGAGAGTTGAAAGGGTTTTATTTATAAATACGATCTGTGGGACAGGCTCCACGGGAAGACTCGTGACCGGACTCATGGATTCGCTGGAGAGTAGGGGAATAGATTCCATGTGCGCTTACGGAAGATGGGAAGCGCCGGAAAAATATAAATCTTACAGAGTTGGAACAAATCTGGACGTGGTCGTTCACGGGGTCTTGAGCCGCGTGACGGACAAACACGCCCTTTATTCCAGTGCGCCGACCAGAAAGCTTATAGAAGAGATAGAGAAATATAACCCCGACGTAATACATCTCCATAATGTTCATGGCTACTACCTGAACTTCAAAATACTTTTCAATTATCTGAAAAAATCCGGCAAAAAGATAATATGGACACTGCATGACTGCTGGACGTTTACGGGACACTGTTCCCATTATGAATATATAGGCTGCGACAGATGGACAGAGGG